>JAJOJD010000040.1 GCA_021208965.1 Gammaproteobacteria bacterium | reverse complement strand
CATGTTTTTTTTTTATTTATTATTAATGCTAATTGTAAAGCATCGTTTTTATCTTTCGTTTTTTCTATTTTTTGAATTATAGTGCCTAAGTCTTCAGTGGGGGAAATCGGTTTTAAACGAAAGATTAATTTTAATATTTCTGCGGAATGATGATCGCTATCGACAGATTCTAAAATTCTCATTGAAAGATTAGTTGAATCTGGATTTTCTATTATCCACCGGATGACGTCATGCGTATCTTTTTCAATCTTTTTGAATTTTTTTTCATCTTCGTCAGTAAAAGGACTTTTTTTAAAAATCTCTGGATGATTAATAGCTATGGAGGAAGCAGTCATCGTTTTATAAAAAGGATGTGCTGTTATTTTTTCTGAATCTTCAGGAATTTCATTTAAAATTTTCTCTATATTACAGTGAAAAATAATTTTTTGAATTGTGTTTATATTTTTAGGATTGTCAAATGAGCGTTGAATATTTTTTAGTTTTTCTTTGATATTTCCTGATACGTCACTGTGATTATCAAAAGCATTCACTAATCTGCGGCATGCTTCAATGTCAATGTTATAGTTTGAAATTTCGTGTGAAGTAACATTGAAATATTCAGCATGATTTTTTATGATTTTTTTGATAAGATCTATTTCGCTATAATCTTCAGAAAGATTATCTATCTTAATATTAAAACGGGTCCTATGACTCTTGATTCAGTTGAAGCTTGTATGTTTTCTCTGTCTCTATTAGAGTTTGTATATTCTCTTTTTCTTCTTCATTACATGGCTGGGTATTGAGAAGGCTAAGCATTTTTTTTTGCTTTTTTGTAGGCTTCAATCCATGGTGTATTAGGTTTATTTTGAGTTAAGCAGAATAATATGTTTTTTTCTTCGTCTGTTAGATAATCCCAATGTTTCCTTGGGTAATTATTTTCTTGAAGGTATGAAGCAAAGTTACGCCAATCTTTCTCTATTGTTTCTTGGGTAAAAAAGCTATCAGACTTGCAAATAACGTCAGTATAAAATTTTTCGAGAGAATCTATAAATGTGAATTGCTTTTCACTATAATCTTCATAATTCTCTGGTTGTCCATAATCATGGTGAGCGTAGTTACCGTTATTATCATAATAATAATTTTGCATAAAATAATATGACCTTTCGATTACTGCTTGTTTTTTGAGTATAGACCATGATTTTAGTTTTTGAGCTTTTTGGTTAAAAACAGTCAAAATAATTGTGATAAAAAGGTGGTTAGCGGGACAATAGTGGGTTTTTTTAGTGAGAAACAATCAATGTCAACAAAGGAGAGGTCTTGGGCGACTTGAAGGACATGTTCTGCTTGTACTTGTGATTGGAAATGTAACAAGTGCCGAGATAGGGGTTCTTTTGCAGACGACTTAACTTCTACCATGATCCAGGGATGCTTATTTTTCGTGATGAGAAAGTCCACTTCGCGTTGGTCTTTATCTCTTAAAAAGTATAACTCGTATTCTCCAAATCCTAAATCTGTCCATGCATGAACAGATTTCAGTAAATGACAGGCAACAAAGTTTTCTAACTTTGAGCCATTATCAACGATCGTTGACCAATCCCAGAGATAAATTTTAGGTTCTTTGATGAGGGAGCGGGTAATGTTCTTTGTCCATGGGCGAATAATGAAACAGTAATAGAAGGCTTCTAATACGTGAATCCAGCGTTTAATCGTTGTTTCAGCCACTTTGACTTTTTTAGCTAATTCTCGATAGACAACCGTATGAGCACTTTGATGTTTTAATAATTCAGCTAATACTTCTAATTGAGCGAGTTCGTGTACTTGTGCTAGTTCCCGAATATCTTCATAGACAATTTGTTGTTGCCGTAATGTTTGCCAGCGCGTATAAAATCGGTGATTTTGTTTAACAAAAGGTTCTGGAAAACCGCCAAATTGATATAAATTATCAATTATGTCTACCGGAACAGGTTGGGGGAAGGTATATTCTTGACTAGGCACCGTTAGTTTAAGCAATTCTCCAACAGATAGTGGATGCGCTCGGTACAAAAAATATCGCCCCATTAAGCTATCGCCGCCTCGCCGATACACATTCAGTTTTGCGCTACCCGTGACGAGAATATGCAGTTTGCCTTTATAGCTATCGATAAACCCTTTTAAAAGCGTTTTCCAGTGTTTATATTTGTGTATTTCGTCAAATATGATGATGGGCTTTGCAGGCAGTGTGGCTTCGAGAGGCATATGTTGAAGAATTTTTTTTTCGCCATCCAAAATGGTGCTTCTATCATCAATGTTGTCCCAGTTTAAATAGCGATAATGTTGTTGATTGGAATGAATATTTTGAGAAATCGTTGTTTTGCCTACTTGACGAGGGCCACAAAGAAACGCCATCTGCTCATACAGGGAACAATGTTCTATTAGGATGGTGTCGTATATTCTTTTCATCCGACTATTCTAGCATTTATGATGGTTTGGTCAAGGCTATTCTAGTTTTAGTGATGGTTTAGTCGGGAGGATTTTTTATAGTTTAGCTAAACATGGAGATCAGTGATGTGCCACGGCACATGCGTTCAATACACTGAGCGAGCATATGACTGACCGATATTTGACGAATTTTTTTGCATTCTTTGGCCAGAGGAGACAGTGGAATCGTATCCGTGACAATCAGTTCATCTAAATAGGATTGTTCAATATTTTCAATGGCGTGGCCGGACAATAGGGGGTGGGTAATATAAGCGGATATACGTTTGGCGCCTTGTTCTTTTAGCGCCTCCACACCTGCTTTTAGCGTTCCTGCGGTGTCAATCATGTCATCAATCAGAATGCAGTTTTTTCCGCTAACATCCCCAATAATGTGCATAATTTTTGCTTCGTTAGCTTTCGGACGTCTTTTATCGAGTATCGCTAAATCTGTTCCAATACGAGTTGCAACGGCTCTGGCACGAACGACCCCCCCAACATCCGGCGATACGACCATAATGTTCTCGGTATCAGGATAGTGCCTGTGTATATCATCCATAAATATCGGTGTGCTATAGACATTATCGACAGGAACAGAGAAAAACCCTTGAATTTGATCTGCATGAATATCAACGGTTAAAACATGTGAAATACCAGCGCCAACGAGCATATCCGCAACAACACGTGCAGAAATAGGGACGCGAGTTGAGCGTACACGACGATCTTGACGTGCATAACCATAGTAGGGGCAAATAGCGGTGATTTTGCTGGCAGAGGCTCGCAGAAAGGCATCAGCCATAATAACGAGTTCCATAACATTGTCATTGACGGGTGGGCACATCGGTTGAATCAAAAAGATTTCTCGGCCGCGGACATTTTCTAGAATTTCGACGGTAATTTCTCCATCGCTATAACGTCCAACCTTCATTTTGCCAAGAGGAAGGCTGAGATGATCGGCTATTTTTTGAGCCAGTGAAATGTTCGCATTGCCAGTAAAAATTTTATCTCAGACGTCACAACGCTTGCCTTAGTTGATATTGGCTGGGGTGCTAGGATTCGAACCTAGGTATGCGGAGATCAAAACCCCGTGCCTTACCGCTTGGCGACACCCCAAAAAGAGAGACCCATTTTCCAGATTTTACTAACGTCTGTCAATCGCTAAATTGATTTTATATCCAGCAGTAGGTCATAAATATCGAGACTGAGATAACCAATGTTCATCTGGATAGTAAGCAAATAACAGGGTTCCATCTTCTATTGACTCAATAATACTATTTGATGTGGATACTGGTAATGCAAAACAGCCTTCACTTCGACCTAATCGACCATACTGACTGATAAAATTTTCATCCGCATACTCAGCGGCGTGAACGACGATTCCACGTGGCTCAGCATTATCATTAAACCCAGGTTCTAAACCTTGCAAGCGTAGCGCGTGACCCACTTGGCCATCGTATGGTTTTTTTGTTAAAAATAATCCCAAGCTGCTTTTGAAGCTTCCAGGTATATTAGAAAATTTTCTCGCATAGAGTAAACCGCTGCCACTGCCGTGTGTGACAAACGAATAATGAATAAGCTGCAATGAATTTAGGTTTAGAACCCACATCCTCTTTTGAGAAGAGGGGAGCGAATAATCAACAATCGTCAAGATTCCTTTATGGTCTAAGCCCGTTTTTCTTGCTGTGTAGTAGGCATTGATGGCGAGTTCTAAGACGTGAGGATTAATATTGTCTGCTAATGGCAGTACAGCGCGGTAAAGAGATGTATCGTAACACTGGGCAAACGAGGGCAGAGTAAAAACAGAGATAATGAGGCAAACGATTGAGGTGATCATTTTCATGCTTCGCTCCTTTTCCCTTGACTATTGCGAAATCTTGACGGGAATGCTGTGCTCCTTACTATAATAAATTACTTGATTCACGGACTCCCAGTCAATAGGGATCTGATGTTCGTTCGAGTAAAACAGGATGGTGCTGATAATAGACGTATCGGACAGAGGGAGATCCTCCTGCGGTATGCCTTTTTGTTCGGGGTGTGCCTCAAGATACATCTGATTATTTAAGACGCCGACATCAAAAGGTTGGCGAAACGTTTTCATGGGAGTGTGTTCAGTGATCGTGTAATACAGCTGTTCAATATCTTCGGGGAGCATTCTTAAACAGCCCGCACTGACTTGATCCCCGACGCCATAGGGATAATTGGTTCCGTGTATCAGGTAGCTTGGTTTTGACGTGTACAAAGCATATTGACCTAAGGGGTTTTTAGGCGTTGGCAACATCACACGAGGTAGGGTTAACCCGATTGATTCTAAGGTATTGACGCGCACAGATTCAGGCGGATGCCAAGAGGGGTCTTTGGCTTTTTTAATTATATACCCACTAAAAACGGGAGTGTCCCATGCATTATTTTTAAAATCTGCCCCTTCTTTACCAATACCGATGGGGAAAGTCATGACGACAGGCATATTATCTGGAAAATAAAAAAGGCGATACGCACTGAGATTAATCATCACTCCTTTCCACGGTTTTGGGGGCAGAATAAATTGGCTAGGAATAAGAATGTTTGTTCCAGGCAGTAAACGTTGATCAGGCGGGATGGATGGATTCGCCGCATGTATTTCTTGAAATCCGATATCATACCGACGCATGAGTAAGCGCAAGGTATCTCCTGGTTTAGACGTGATCGTGACCACTTCCCCAACAATCGTATTGTCTCCTTGGGGTAATGCGTAGGTTTGTCCAAACGCGATAAGAGGGCAGAATAAAAACAGATGTAAACAGCATAGAAAAAAATGGTTCAGGTTCATGGAGTGATTATTCCTCTTATTTTTTATGTTGGGCGGTATCCTGTCTTAAACAAACCAGTAAATTTTTGATATCTTCTGGGGGTTCAACCGTCCATGTCAGTAACTCATTGGTGACAGGATGGATGAGGCTTAATTCTGCCGCATGTAAGGCTTGTCGTTTAAATCGACGCAAAGCGTCAGTCAACTCCGGTGTTGCTTTTGCAGGTAATTTTAATCGGCCGCCATAGACAGGATCGCCAATAATCGGGCGTCGAATATGTGCCATATGTAAGCGAATTTGATGGGTTCGGCCTGTTTCTAGGATAACTCGTAAATGAGTATGTTCACGAAAGCGTTCGATCAAACGATAATGGGTAATGGCGGGTTTTCCATGATGGACAACAGCCATGCGAGTTCGATATTTAGGATGTCGGTCAATCGGTGCATTTATAGTGCCACCTCCGGTGCATTCTCCCGATACAATCGCTTCGTACGTACGTTTAATATGTCGCGCTTGCATTTCATCCGTTAAGTAAGTGTGCGCTTCCATCGTTTTGGCGATCACTAACAAGCCGGTTGTTTCTTTATCGAGGCGATGAATAATACCGGCCCGAGGAAGATATTCACCGTTTTTGTGATGATGTAAAATGGCGTTAAGCAAGGTTTTATCTTGATGACCAGCCCCTGGGTGTACGACAAGCCCTGCAGGTTTATTAATGACCAGTAAGTGGGCATCTTCAAAAATAATAGTGAGTGGAAATTCTTGAGGGGTATCTTCTCGCTGAACATCAATATGGGCGTCTACGGTGACAGCATCATGTTCACGGACGATGTCTTTTGGTTTAACATGTTGATTATTTAGTAAAATTTGACCCGATATAATCCATTGTTTTAATTGATTGCGCGAGTATTGAGGCAAGAGTTTGCTGATAGCAACGTCCAGCCGACTATTGGCCTGTTCTGATAAAATAGTGAAGGATTGAATGATGTGTTGAGTCATGTGACAGTAGCCTTATTTACAAATAATGTCATTTAAATCGAGCAAGGTTTTATCCGGTACACGGCGTCCTGGTTGTTGAGGATCTGGAAAATCCACGAGAATGAGTTGATCATGTTGTAAGGCAACCATTTTATTCATGATGCCGTTGATCAACATTTTTGTCGCGGTATGCCCCATGAGTGATGCGAGCTTGCGATCCAATGCCGATGGAGATCCGCCACGTTGTATGTGTCCTAAAATGCAAACTTTGTAGGTAATTCCAGTTTTATCGGACAGTTTTTTAGCGAGATCCAGCGTATGACCAGGATTTTCGCCCTCAGCCACAACGATAATCGAACTCATTTTTTTTCGGGAAGGTTCTAACATTTTGCGTGACAATTTATCGATGGTTAAAGGATATTCTGGTATCAGAATATACTCAGCTCCCCCCGCAATACCAACGTCAAGGGCCAGAAAGCCAGCGTGTCTTCCCATCACCTCAACCATAAAGTTACGATTATGGCTAGAGGCTGTATCACGTATTCGATCAATCGCACTCAAGGCGGTATTTCGGGCCGTATCAAAACCTATCGTGTAATCTGTTCCTTCAATATCATTATCAATGGTTGCGGGGATACCAACAATAGCTGGCCCGCCTTCTTCTTGGAGAAGTGTCGCGCCACGAAAACTGCCATCGCCACCAATAATAATAAGGCCATCAATCAATTTTGATTTTAAAAAGTGAGCACATCGTTGACGAACGGTTTTCTCAAAAAATGCCTGACAGCGATCAGTTTTTAGGATAGTTCCACCGAGTTGGATACAATTCGCCATAGCGCTCGAGTCAAGGGGGACTAACGTTTCTGATACCAAGCCTTGATAACCGGAATGACTAGCCCATACTTCGAGTCCCTCCGCCAATGCTGTTCTAACCGCTGCGCGGACAGCCGCATTCATTCCAGGCGCATCGCCGCCTGAGGTTAAAATAACAATTTTTTTCATGGGTTTTCGTATGGACATAGCAATTTTTGTATGCTTCAGTGTAATATATAAATCTTGTTTATTGAATAGAATAATATTGTCATGAAAAATATAAATATACTGCTGAGTGCCTTAGTGTCTTGTTCGGTTTTTACCGCTGTTTATGCGGATGATCATGGTTGTCAACGTCAAATCTCTATGCAGATTCAAGAAGAAGGATGGGTGAGTAGTCAAACGGCGCAAGTCAGTGTGGCTATTCAAGCGGCCAGTAATAAAGAAGATGTCTCAGCGTTGATGGATACCATGACCAATAAGTTAAAACATCTCGTTAAACAACCAATCTCTTGGCGTTTAGTTGATTTATCCACTCAAAAAAATGATGCGGGGCTTTTTGCCGTCTCTGCACGCATGACCGCGCGTTTGACGCATCCAGAATTGGCTCAGTTACAAGGTTCCATCGAATCACTGAATAAAGCAGGCGAGCAATATAAAATTGCAGAGATTGACTATCAACCCACACTGGCCGAAATTTCCGCAGAAAATACCAAGCTCCGTCAGCAAATTTATCACGCTGTTTTAGAGCAGCAGGAAAAAATTAATCTCACGTTTACACAGGAAAAATATCAGCTTCAATCATTAAATCTGGATACTCCTTATGTGGTTGGCGGGCGTCCCAATACCATGATGTACGCAACCGCAAATGGAGGCAGACAAGCGCAAGAAGATAATGCGATGCCATTTAGCCAGCACTTGGTGTTAACGGCAAATGTTACTTTTAGTAGTTTAAATCCAGACTGTAAAAAATTGGATGACAAATGACATCGGGGTTAAAAGTCGCGATTGTTGGTGCAACGGGCGTTGTCGGTAATGCTTTTTTAAGAGTTTTGGAGCAGCGTCGTTTCCCAATTCGTCAACTTTTTTTATTGGCCAGCGATCGTTCGCATGGACAATCGCTTTCTTTTGCTGAGCACGAATATTCAGTGACCTCAGTAGCGAGTTTTGATTGGGACGAGCACAAAATTGATATTGCGTTTTTTAGTGCGGGCAATGATATCAGTCGACGTTATGCTCCCATCGCAAGAGAGGCTGGCTGTATTGTTATTGATAATTCATCAGCATTTCGTTATGACGCTGATATTCCTTTGATTGTGCCTGAAGTGAATGGCGATGATCTTAGCCCCAAGAAAGGGATGATTATTGCGAATCCCAACTGTTCGACGCTTCAAATGTCTCTTGTTTTAGCTCCTATTTATCGCGCAGCAGGGATTAAACGTGTGATTGTTGCAACGTATCAGGCTGTCTCCGGTGCTGGACAAGGATTGTTGGATACTTTACGTGAATCACACTCTTCGTTATCGAGTATTCATGCGAATGTTATTCCACAGATTGATGTGTTAGAAGACAATGGTTACAGTCGTGAAGAGATGAAAATGCTTTGGGAAAGTCGTAAGATTTTACGTATTCCCGATTTATTGCTATCCGCAACGGCGGTGCGCGTCCCTGTGGAAAATGGGCATAGTCAAGCTGTTGTGATCGAAACATCGATACCATTGAGTGAGTCAGAGGCCTATCAGTGTTTGGAAAGTCAACGAGGCTTAACAGTTCTCAAAGAAGGTTGGGTGACGCCCAAAGAAGTCTCTGGACAAGATAATGTTGTCGTTAGTCGTGTGCGTCAAGATTTAGCTTTTGGCGAAACGGGGTTATCTTGTTGGATTGTTGGAGATAATCTGCTTAAGGGAGCCGCATTAAATGCCGTCCAAATTGCGGAGCGGCTACTCGATGCAGTTAACTTTTCTTTTCGCTAAAAACGTATACATAGTGGGTACAACGAATAGCGTGAAGATTGTGCCAATGCTCATTCCCGAAAAAATAACCAAGCCCATATCACACCGGCTATGTGAGCCTGCGCCGTTGGCGAAAAGTAATGGCAATACGCCAAACACCATCGCAAATGTTGTCATTAAAATAGGCCGTAGGCGTAGGCTAGCGGATTGAATAATCGCGTCATCCAGCGCTAATTTCTGCTCTCGTCGTAAAACGTTGGCGAACTCCACCATTAAAATACCGTGTTTGCTGATGAGTCCGATAAGCGTCACTAGCCCAATACCAGAGTAAATGTTTAGGGAAGCAAAACCAAGGTTCAGTGGAATCAAAGCGCCACAGATCGACATAGGAACACTAATCAGAATAACCAGCGGATCGCTCCATGATTCAAATTTTGCCGCTAACACGAGATAGATAACGATTAACGAAAATAAGAAAGTGAGGGTTAAGGTATTACCCTCTTTGATTGTTTGACGAGATTCTCCAGCATAGTCGTAGGTCATATTTTTAGGAAATATTTTATTCGCTTCGGTTCTTAAAAAATTTAAACCAGCCATCACTGTTTGACCTGGGATCATCATCGCATCAATCGTCGCAGAATTGAGTTGCTGAAATGTTGTCAAGGCATTGGGTTGTACGGTTTGTGTGATAGAGGCAATATTTGAGAGCAAAATATTTTTTCCACTCAGTGTTTGAATAGGGTATTGTCCTAAGTCAGAAGGATTGTAGCGATATTGTTGCATCACTTGCGGTATAACTTCGTAACTCATGTCTTGCATACTGAATCGATTTATCGAGCTTCCGCTGACCAATAATGACAATAAATCACCAATATTTTCCATGGTTATTCCAACATCCGCAGCACGGTCGCGGTCAATGTTAATGTTGATTTGGGGATTATTGTATAACAAGCTTCCGCTAACGTAAGCAAATAGACCACTGTGTTGAGCCGCCGTTTTTAATTGTTCCTGTGCCGCGTAGAGAGTAGGGAAGTCATCGGTACTGGTTATCACAAATTGTACGGGAAGTCCGCCATTATTTCCCGGTAAAGCGGGTGGAGAAAAAACAACCGATTGTACGCCAGCAAGTGATCCTAACTGCGGTTGAATCTCATTTTTTATCTGTTCTTGAGATTTTTTGCGTTGATCCCATGGTTTAAGGAGTAATCCTGAAATGCCAGAATTCACGCCATCGATACCGTTGACCATAAAGTAATTCTCTGACTCCGGTATTGATTGAAAAATCTGGTTAATAGGCTCAGAGAACTTGGTCATATAATCAATATTAGCGTATTGTGGGCCGGTATAAACTGCCCATAAAGAGCTTTGGTCTTCAGAGGGCGCGAGCTCTGTTGCCGTCGTTGCGGCTAGCCCATAACAGCTGATTAAAATAATGATCGCAAACACGAGTGTTACCGGTCGAGCGCTTAATATCCGTGTTAAGCGTTTTTGATAGGATAGGCGTAGTTTTTCAAAAAAATGGTCAACATATTTGACAAAACGTTCATTCATGATGGATGGGGTGAGAATGGTTGAACACATTATGGGGGTGAGTGTTAAGGCAATGATGCCCGATATCATCACAGAACCGGCGAGGGTGAACGCAAATTCCGTAAATAGTTCTCCGGTTAATCCATCCATAAATCCAATCGGAGCATAAACGGCCGCCAGTGTCATCGTCATAGAGATAATAGGTGAGGCAATTTCTCGTGCGCCTAATAATGCCGCTTCTAATGACGTTTTTCCTTCTTCAAGGTGTCGGTAAATATTTTCTACGACAACAATCGCATCATCAACCACCAAGCCAATCGCTAAGACCATGGCCAATAACGTCAGCAAATTTAAAGAGTATCCCAGCAGAAGCATAAAAAAACACACCCCAATAATGGATAAAGGCATCGTTATCACAGGAATAATCACCGTGCGAAAAGAACCTAAAAATGCAAAAATAATCATCACGACAATCCATGCGGTGATAGCAATCGTTAAAATCACTTCATGCATGGATTCTTTAATGTAGGTTGAACTGTCATAAACCACTTTGCTTTCTAGTCCTGTTGGAAAAGATGTTTGTAATTCTGGCATGAGGTGATGTACCGCTGTACTTACATCAAGCGGGTTAGCTTCCGGTGTTGCAACAATGCCAATAAAAACGGCCTGTTGGTGATTAAAAAACACATTAGAATCATAAGATTCTGAACCTAATTCAACCCGAGCGATATCACTTAAACGTATGAATGTGCCGTTTTTATTGCTCACGATCATACGAGCAAACGATGCCATATCATGCAGGTCTGTGTTTGCTTGAACATTATAGGCAACGAGCTCACCTTTGGTTTGTCCAACAGCAATTTGAATATTATTTTGGTTTAACGCGTCGGTGACTTGAGTCGGTGTGATGTCATATTTTTGCATGTTAATAGGGTCTAACCAAATTCTCATGCTAAATGGTTGACCGCCTAAAATTTCTGCTTTCGTGATGCCATCAATACTCACTAACTTTGGTTGAATAACACGAGTGAGGTAATCCGTAATTTCTTCAGGCGTCATAACATTGCTACTAAAACTTAAGTACATCAGGTCAAATTGTTGTGCGGCACTGACGGTGATCACAGGCTCATCCGCTTCTTCTGGCAGTTGGTTTTTAACACTGTTCACTTGTGTTAACACTTGAGCCAGCGCATCATTAGGATTGTGATTTAACGTCATATAAATAGTTAATACGCTTGAATTTTGAGTGCTTGAGGTCGTCATGTAGTCAATGCCATTCGCTTGAGAGACAGCGCGCATCAACGGAGTCGTGATAAAGCCCTGTATTAAAGCCGCACTGGCTCCGGTATAATTGGTTGATACCGTGATCATGGTACTTTCTGTTTTAGGGTATTGACTGAGGGGGAGTTTAAAAATTGAATAGAGCCCAAGCAGTAAAATAAACAGGCTTAAGACACATGCCAACACCGGTCGTTTAATAAATAGATCAGTGAATCTCATCGTGAGTTTTCCTATGGCGTAATACGATTATTGATCGTCACACGAGTTCCTTCGTTGACTTTTAACTGACCTGAACTCACCACTTCCTCATTGCCTTCAAGGCCTTTGGTGATAACAACCCGCCCCTGACGTTGCTCGCCAGTACTCACATAGCGCAGTTTAAGCTGATAAATCGTTTGCCCATCGTCTGTTTTACTCTCGGGAACAGCGACCAATACTGAATTTCCAAACAAATTATAATTAATTGCGGTTTGTGGTAGTGTCAACACGGTGTCTGTATTCGCGAGAAGAATATCAACTTGTGCGAACATGCCAGGTAAAAGATGTCTATCATCATTGCGGATCGTCGCTTGTATTTGCGCGTTACGCGTTTCAGTGTCCACATGTGAGTCAATCGCGGTAATTTTACCGTGATAAATATGGTTTGGACGGGTGTCCACATGGACGTCAACCGCTTGCCCCATCTGAATATCGCTGAGTTGTTGCTGAGAAATAGAAAATTGTACATAGAGAGGATCGAGTTGTTGTAATGACGCGATGGTTTCCCCAGGTTCTAAGTATTGACCAAGATTCACGTGGTGAATTCCAATTTTTCCATCAAATGGCGCAGGGATATGTAAATAGGTGATTTGTACGGCCGCGGCCGCTAAGTTTGCTTTTGCTTCGGCAAGATTCGCTTGAGCTGATTCTAAGGAATTACGTGATGCGGCGCCGACATGAAACAATGCTTGTATTTCCTTGTAGTTTTGTGTGGCAAATAATAACTGCGCTTTCGCATTATCAAGATTCGTTTGTAGTTTTCTGTCATCAAGATCCAGTAAAATTTCTCCCTTTTGCACCATGCTTCCTGGCTTAAATCGAATTTTCGTCACAATCCCGCTGGCTTGAGTGGTCACATTTACCCCGTTAATAGCAACGAGAGAACCTGTTGATGTAATCATCGGTTTCCAAATTTCTTTTTTTACTGTGGTGGTTGAAACCGTCGTGGTTGAGTATTGCATCGCTTTCATGAACGCACGAATTTTATGTTGTTTTAAAAAATACCATCCTGCGATTGAGCCAAACAAAAGTGTCATGGTGAGTAACATGATGATCATACGTTTAGTCATTATCAACAAACCCTGTTACAAATTGAGAGAGTTCAGCCTCTAAAGCCTCAATGCTGGGGATAAGATACGCGATAATATGATCAATTTCTTCCGGATATTTTTTACAGGCTGTTTCAAGATGATAGACTAAGTAGGCTAATTTTGGTACAGAGACATAGCAAACGCCGCCGTGTAGTTTATGTGCGGTCATTCTAATATCGTCAATATTATATTCATGGATGGCTTTTTGGAACTCGGCTTTAAATTTGGGGAGGGCAGTTTTCAACATCATTGTTAATTCTTGAACAACATTAGCGTTGTTGTGCATTAAACGCATCGATGCACGATAATCATAATGTATTTTTGGGATCTCAGTACAATTAAACACTCATCTTCCTCCGAAGTGTGTGACGGTTATTCTACTTAAACCTTCGTGAACAAAGCAATAGATTCCATGTGCGATGTTTGTGGAAACATATTGATTAATCCCGCTGACTCGAGAGTGTATCCGTATTGGTTCACCAGAATCCCAGCATCGCGTGATAAGGTGGATGGATTACAAGATACATACACAATACGTTTTGCTTGCATATTCGCTATAAGCGGCATGACCTGATCTGCGCCAGCACGTGAAGGATCTAATAAAATTTTGTCGTAATATTGTTGAGCCCAAGACATGTTAGAGCAGTCTTGGCTTAAATCGGCGACAAAAAATTCTACATTATCGAGGTGATTATGTCGGGCATTTTCATGAGCACGATCCACGGCGGTTTTTACCCCTTCGATACCGACGACTTTTTTGACCTGACGTGCGATAGGGAGGGTAAAATTTCCAATCCCACAAAATAAATCTAGCACCGTTTCATCTGCTTGAAGTTCCAAGAGTTGTAGAGTGCGCTGAATCATCTGTTGATTCATTTCGTGATTAATTTGCGTAAAATCTGTTGGATGAAATAAGAATTCCAAATGATATGTGGGCAGACAGTAGGATAGACGTTCTCTTCCATCTTTCGGGAAGAGTTTTTTAATCGATTCGGGTGAATTAGGGTGGCTGTAAATCTCAACATGGTGTTTTTGGTAAAAATTATTCAGGATGTCTAAATCTTTCGTCGTGAGTGGCCTCATATGTCGTAAAAGAATGGCGGCTTTATCATCACCGATAGCAATTTCTATTTGAGGGATATGTTCGTATAGGCTCATGCTTGCAACTAGCTCGCTTAATTCAATAATTTTTTTTCCAATCATCGGGTGAAGGACTTCACAAGCTTGCATATCGGCTAAAAAGCGTCCATTTCTTTCTCGAAATCCAACCAAGACGCGATGTGATTTTTTTTCGACATAACGAACCCCCAATCGTGCTTTTCGGCGATATCCATAAGATTCGCCAGACAGCGGAGGTAGAATCTGTTTGGGTTGTACTTGGCCGAAATGTTGTAACTGTTCTAACAAAACTTTTTGTTTATATTCAAGTTGTAAATCCATCGTCATGTGTTGCAGTTGACAGCCGCCGCAGACATGATAGTGTGCACATTTCGGTAGAACACGCTCAGTTGATGATACGGGTATATCGGATGCGACCCCTTCATCATAAGAACGGCTGCAATAACGGTATTCTATATAAACATTTTCGCCAGGGAGAGCATTATGAATAAAGGTTGTTTTTCCGTTAATATGCGCAATTCCCCTGCCTTCATGGCTCAGTGAATCGATGGTGACTGTTTCGGTTAATACAGGAAGAGGTTTTTTGCGTTTTCGCATGTGGTAGAATGAACGATATATAAAAGATCATTCTACCTGCCTACTTTTGCGGCGGCAAGAAGATCAATGACTTTTCAGCTTGTGGTGAATTCACTAACCCAGTATCATCCATATATCCCGCCCTGATTTTTTTGTTCCCTCTTATTCTAGGAAATTTATGCTGTATCGATCACAATCCGGTAGTTCTTTATTTGAAGTCATGGTCGCATTGTTTATTGTTGGTGTATCTGTATCCATTACTTCACCGCAACTCAGTACAGTTCTAGGCGGTCTTCAATCCCTTGAACAACATATTGCCCACGTATATGCCCATCATCCATAATAGAAAGTTTGTTGGTGCTGGGCTGTTAGAATTCATGATCAGCCTTTTTTTAAGTTCATTTATTCTCGTTATTCTATTTCGTTATACTTTTTTTCTTGAAAAAACGTTCAATGTCGCTGCTGACTCGATTGGCTTGATGGAAAAGTATCATGTTGCTTATGGTTGGCTAGTTAAGGATATTGAAATGGCAGGATATTTGGGGTGTGTGAATGCGGGATCTAGACCTACGGTTGTGGATTCGCAGGCTTATCTTTCTTCAGATTGGTTGATCATGAAGGATGATAGCCTAAAAACGCAATATATGTCAGCAGAATCATTTAGCGTTTTAAATCAAAAGGATAATCAAATTTTCATAGAGGGACATCATCATTTTCACGTTAATGATATCGTCGTCATAGAGACGTGTTGGGAAGCTGAGGTTGCTAAGATTCAATCGATCAACCAGCAGAGTAATGGTTCAAAAACAGCGATTAGTTTTTATTCGCCCTTAACGATGCAGTCTATGGATGATGCCGCTATTGGAAAATTAGTGCAACGTACATTTTTTATTAAAAATACAGCTAGAAAAAATCTAGCGGGTGAGGTAATTCCGTCATTGTATGTGGAAGATGTCAATTCGCAGCAGGAGGAAGTCTGCGAAAATATTCAGCATTTTTACTTTTTAAACAATCCTTCTGTCGTTACTCTTATCTTGGAGGATTTAAAACATAATCGAATCGAACTTCTAGCGGCCAAGCATAATGTCTCGTAGAGGATATGTATTATTGATTACATTAATTGTTTTGTTATTTACAGCAGGTATTGTTATGCAGATGGAAGAAGATTACTATTTTGCTCAACTTTCTAGCCGACATTTAGACGAACGCTATCGTGCTGAAATCAGCTTAAGAGAAGCTTTTAATTCTTTGCGGCACACTGAACAGAAGAATCCAGAGTGTTTCGTTAAAGCATGTCAGTTGGACTGGAATGGCATAAAAATTGATTATGCTTTTCATCGCTATGCACATGAACATCATTCGTTAGCATACCTTGAATATAGTTTGCGATCAAAAACAGCATTTGCCGACATGTGGCTTCGTGTTGTCGTAGAAGAAACGGCGGCAGAAAAGATCGTGTCATGGTTGTTTTATAATGGAGTATGATCTGGATGAGTTTCCCTTTCGATCAGACAGAAAAAGACTGTCCACAACCACAGGTTGTTTTTGCATGTGGATTTTGCTCAATAATAAATCGAGCACCTTCTAAATCTTCTTTATAGTCGATTTTTGCGCCACTTAGGTATTGAATACTCATCGGATCTACGAGGAGAATGACCTCAATAGACGTACTTGCTGAATCAGTCAGTTGGATTTTTTTTCTGATGATGGTGTCATCGTCATCAACGGTTTCGTCAAAAGTGAAGCCATACTGAAAGCCAGAACAACCGCCGCCGGTGATGTAAGCACGCAATTTTAAGTTAAGATTGCCTTCATCGACAATTAACTCGGCGACTTTTTTTGCGGCATCCTCAGAAAAGGCGACTGTTTCTGGCGTATATGGTGTAACTATGTTCATTTTTTACTTAACGGATTGGTCAGAGTCATATTATAACGATATATTTATTTTAACCGCTACACTATAAAAATATTTTCTGTTAGAATGGCCGCCTTCAGGCACGTAGCTCAGTGGTAGAGCACCACCTCGACACGGTGGGGGTCGTTGGTTCGAAACCAATCGTGCCTACCATTCGTTTTTTTGGGTATGTCAATGTTATCTTCTTGGCCAAAACAATGGCAATCTTCTTTTACAAATGTTGACGATTTGTTGAAATATTTAGAACTATCGCGCCTTGATTTACCGATATTGACTGATTTTACTCAGTTTCCATTTAAAGTGCCTCGTCCTTTTGTTGACCGCATGAAAAAAGGGGATCCCAATGATCCTTTATTGTTGCAAGTATTACCCATAACCGCTGAGTTGCTAGAAAATCCAGGGTTTAGTAAAAATCCTTTACAAGAAGACACGGTGAATCCTGTGTCAGGATTGTTACATAAATACTCATCACGGGTATTGTTGACGTTAAGTGGTTCTTGCGCGATTAATTGTCGTTACTGTTTTCGTCGACATTTCCCCTATGAAGATAATAACCCGGGCACTAAAGGTTGGGAAAGTATTTTTGATTATTTGCGTGAACATTCAGAAGTCAATGAGGTTATTTTAAGTGGAGGTGATCCTCTGTCGACGAATGATGCTGTTCTCAAGCGTTTTATTCAGCGTTTAGAGCGTTTGGAGTCGGTTCAATATTTACGTTTTCATACACGTTTTCCTATCGTGATTCCTGATCGCGTGACAGAAGATTTATTGCTGATGCTTGATGATACACGTTTTCGCGTATCCATGGTGTTACATACTAATCATGTGAATGAATGGGATGAGTCCTTACGCGCACCCATGCGAGCACTACACGATGCAAATGTCACGCTACTCAATCAGTCCGTTTTATTGGGTGGTATTAATAACTCCGTTTCAGCATTATCGGATTTAAGTTATCGCTTATATGATTTAGGGGTATTGCCTTATTATTTGCATTTACTGGACAAAGTAGCAGGAGCGTCGCATTTTGACGTGAGTGCGGATGAAGCGGTTATTTTAATGCGAGGATTGATTGAAAGACTGCCAGGATATTTGGTTCCACGACTGGTTCGTGAAGTTCCAGGCTGTGGTAGCAAGGTTCCTATTGATTTGTTTTGCGCTAGAATAATGACAAAATAGAGGATAATTGCACGATGGCCTGTGCGAATGGCATAACAATAATCTCATTAGGTAGATACAATGTTTGTTGACCTAAATACAACAGATAACATTTTGCCATTGGATAATCTTCCTTGAAGCGCTTCAAGCCCGTCGTCATCCGTGAATGTAGGGTCTGCGCGTGCTTGATTTCAAAAGCTAACAATGTGCTATTTCCATATAAAACAAAATCAACTTCTACGCCATTCTCTGTGCGCCAATAATAAACCTGATAATCAAGTTTTTTGTAGGCAATTAGCGCTAACACTGTTTGATAAAATAAGGTTTCCAGCCCAGCGCTAGCTATCTCGCTTGGAGCGTCTAAAATTCCTTTAGGCCGTAACTGCTGATAAACACCTGCATCAAAGTAATAAAATTTATCTGAAGTCACTAAGCGTCTCTTAGCGCGTTTTGTGAAGGCGGGCAAGAATTTTGCAAGCAACAAATCTTCAAGAATTGAAAAATAATTTTGAATAACCTGGCGATCAATCCCAACTTCGCGAGCAATAGACGATGCATTAATAACGTTTCCTTGAGAAAAGCTGGCGATTTCTAAAAAACGAGCAAAAGCAGCGAAATTTCTTGTTAACCCCTCTTGCATGACTTCTTCTCTTAAATAAACATCAATGTACGTGGCTAAATATCAAGCTGGGTTGTCATAAGTATAAATAGCGGGCAGCATTCCAAGCTGCAATGCTGTTGTCAGCTCGAAGTCATCCCCCAGCTCCTCTGGAAAGCGGGAACTTTTTGAATTTCGTCAATAATCACCCAGCCTCTAAAATTTGGCTTGATCAATTCGCTTAATTTTTCTGGCTGGGCTAGTAACAGGCGAAACGTCGCGTTATCGAGTAAATCAAGATATAAGTGTTCTTGTTCCTGCATATGGTTTTTTAACCAAGCTGTCTTTCCAGTACCTCTTGGACCAAAAATAAGTAAACTATCTTTGGCATCCAAAGGCAATGAAAAAAGTCTTTTATATATATTAACCCGATTTATGCTGTTGAAAACAGCAATATAACACGTATATTGCTGTTTTCAACAGCAATATTTTGTATTTTTTAGCCTAAAAAACCATGAAAATAGCCAAACTAAATAAAATTAAAGCGAGTATCCGTTCAATCGTTTTTGCAAGCGGTTGAGCCATCCTGAAACGATCGGATGAGAGATGCCGTAAGCAAGCGTGCAAAACCAGAAAAGAGCGATACATAACATTTCTATCGCGTAAAGAATATTCAGGCTAATGTCACTATGAGAAGTCGAGATGGCGCTAAAGATGGTTAGGAAAAAGAGTGTTGCCTTAGGATTCAAAAGATTACAAATAAAACCTTGCCGAAAAGCTTTTTCAGGTGAAATATCCTTTCTTTGAACCTCTCCTTTTATATTCAGGGTGTTTCTATCGTGTTGTTTGAGCAAATTGATGCCCATATAACATAAATAGGCTGCGCCAGCGTATTGTATTCCATGAAATAACCACGGAGATTGTCGAATAATAACAGCGAAGCCTAAGACGCAGTAGGTCATATGTATGCCCATGGCGGCGACAATTCCAATTGCAGAATATAGGCCTGCTTTACGGGAATGCAGTAATGAATTTTTAGTAACAATCGCAAAGTCAGCACCAGGCAACATTGCTCCAAGTAACATGATAAGTCCAAACGTCAAAAATTCAGTGAGCATATTTAAGGTTCCAGAGCTTAAAAGGAAAGTAAAGTATTTTCAATGTCGTCTATATTTTGTTTTATCTTTTTGTGTTCCATGAGGATTGCCTCAAGCTCTTTTATATTTTCAGGCAAATAAAGTCTCGAGTTTTTCTAAATTTTTCTCGCATTGTTGACGTTTTTTTTCAAGCGTTATTAGTTTTTCGTCGAGTTTTTTCTGTTGAACTTTGTTTTTGTTATCATTTACCTTTTTTTTGGTTGGCGCATGAGTGGTTGGGAGAAGATCTTCTTTCGCTTGAATAGCGTGTTGATAATCATCAATATCGCCTGAAAACGGCAATAATTTTCCTTGTGTTATCCAATATAATTGATCACTAATACTGCTGACAAAATAACGATCATGGGAGACCAAAATGACGGCTCCCTGATAGGTTTGAAGCGCAATAATTAAGGCTTCCCGCATTTGTAAATCGAGGTGATTAGTTGGCTCATCGAGTAATAGTATATTTGGTCGGTTATAAATGAGTAGTGCCAGCGCGAGACGTGCTTTTTCCCCGCCAGAAAAATGACGTACCGGATCAAATACGCAGTCGCCTGAAAATCCAAAACCGCCTAAGTATTTGCGAATTTCTGATTCTGAGAGCTTTTTATCGCGTTGTTGCACGTGCATAAACGGCGTTGAATCGTAGTCTAGTGTGTCCAGTTGTTGCTGTGAAAAATAACCGATATTTAATTTCGGATGACAAACGATTTCTCCATCTATGGCGGATAATTGTGCCGTCAATTGTTTTTATTAGGGTGCTTTTCCCGCCGCCATTACGCCCTAGAAAAGCAATTCGATCATCATGATTAATGTTCATCCCAATTTTTTCTAAAATAATGGTTTGATCATATCCAACGCTGGCATCAATTTTAATGATAGGGTCAGATAAGCTATCACACGGAAAAAAATTAAAAGAGAAGGGGTTTTCTCGTTGAAGGCCCACTGTACTCGTTAGTTTTTCTATTGCTTTGATTCGGCTTTGGGCTTGTTTGGCTTTCGATGCTTTGTATCGAAAACGATCAACAAATGATTGCATGTGGGCGCGTTGTCGCGCAATTTTTTCTGCGGCGCTTGTTTCCTGTTCCAATTGCATTTCAAATTGACGAGCAAATGAAGAATAGTTTCCCGCATACAGCGTGAGTGTACGCTGTCGCAAATGCAGGGTGTGTGTACAGACGTTATCTAAAAAATCCCTGTCATGAGAAATCATTAATATCGAACATTTTTTTTTGCTGGAGCCAATTTTCTAACCATAAAATAGCCTCAATATCTAAGTGGTTTGTTGGTTCATCCAATAAAAGAAAGTCGGCAGGCGCAATCAATGTGCGAGCGAGTTGCAGACGCATCTGCCAACCTCCAGAAAAACTAGAGACCGGTTTTTGAAAGGCTTCTTGGGTGAACCCCAGTCCATCAAGAATTTGGCTTGCTCGGGCATCAATAGTAAATCCATCGATCGTTTGAAGGTCCGTGTAGCATTGTGCAATCAGTAGACCATCTTCTTCTTTTTCTGCTTTTTTCAGATCAGCTTGAATGTTTGCCCAAGCATAATCGCCACTTTTGACGTATTCTAAGGCGGCTTCATTACTGTGTGGTAACGCTTGCTCAAGGTAGGCGATATGTTGTCGCTGAATTTCTAAGTTAACAGCGCCTAATTCTTCGTGTAATATGCCTGTGATGAGCTGAAAGAGGCTGGTTTTTCCTGCACCATTTCTGCCTATTAAGCCTGTTCGATAACCGTTCTCAAGGCGTGCACTCGCATTTTCCAGTAATAATTTGTTGCCACGACGAAAGGTGACATTTTTAATTTCTAACATGATCGTTCACAGGGGTTCATTAGCTGCGTATCATAGCGAAGGTAGAATAGGAGTTCAATTCTCCTTTGCCTTGTTAACCGGTTCACGAATGAGTAATATCGATCATCTCATTTAGGTTTATATAGGATTCATGATGTCGTTATTTCAACAATCTGCTGACGCGTTGCGTGCATTGAGCATAGATGCTGTTAACCGTGCGAATTCTGGTCATGCGGGTATGCCAATGGGAATGGCCGATATCGCCACCGTCTTATGGCAAGAATTTTTTTCTCATCACCCCACGGATCCAAAGTGGTGGAATCGTGACCGGTTTATTTTATCGAATGGCCATGGTTCTATGCTTCAATATGCTTTATTGCATTTGACAGGATATGAGGTATCGTTAGACGATTTAAAAAATTTTCGTCAACTCCATGCAAAAACACCTGGTCATCCCGAGTATGGTGAGACCCCTGGCGTGGAAACCACAACGGGGCCGTTAGGGCAAGGGTTTGCCAATGCAGTGGGGATGGCTTTGGCTGAAAAAATATTGGCTGCGGAGTTTAATCGACCCAATTTTTCTATTATTGACCATTTTACGTATGTATTTTTAGGCGATGGTTGTTTGATGGAAGGTATTTCACATGAAGTTGCCTCTCTCGCCGGAACGTGGCAGCTCAATAAATTGATTGTTTTTTGGGATGATAACGGTATTTCAATTGATGGGCTTGTTTCAGGTTGGTTTACGGATAACACGCCTGAGCGATTTCGCTCTTACGGCTGGCACGTTATTTCTTCTGTCGATGGGCATAATCCTGATGACATTAGAGTAGCTATTGCTAACGCACAAAAAGAAAAAGATCGCCCAACCTTGATTTGTTGTCGCACGGTGATTGGCTTAGGTTCTTCCTTAGCTGGTACAGCGGAAGCACATGGTCCTTTGTTAGGAACGGATGCTCAAGTGGCGAAAGAGGCGATTGGATATTCAGGGGAGCCTTTTGATATTCCGCAAGACATTTATCAGGCGTGGGACGCGCGAAAAAAAGGGGACGAGTTATTTTCTTCATGGTATGAGTTATGGTTACAGTATCAAGAAGAATATCCTTCATTAGCCGAAGAATTAACACGACGAAAACAAGGTAAGTTTCCGGAAAACTGGTCGAGTATCGTTAATGATTTTGTAAAAACAGCACAAGAAAGCAATAAAAAAATGGCGACCCGAAAAGCTTCTCAGTTTTGTATCAATTCACTCGCCACGGTATTGCCTGAACTCATCGGAGGTTCAGCGGACTTATCCGCATCAAATGGAACATTGTGGAAAAACGCTCACGTTTTTTCTAGTCTTTGTCCGCAAGGGCATTATCTTCATTATGGTGTTCGTGAATTTGGTATGTCAGCCATGAGTACTGGTTTGGCTTTGTATGGCGGATTTATCCCTTTTTGCGCGACGTTTTTAACTTTTTCAGATTATGCTCGTCATGCCGTGCGTATGGCCGCGATGATGAAACAAAAAGTAGTGTTTATTTACACACATGATTCTATTGGTGTTGGGGAAGATGGACCCACGCATCAGCCGGTAGAACATATTGCTAGCTTGAGGTTAATCCCAAATTTACGTGTTTGGCGCCCATGTGACGTAGTTGAGATGGCGGTGGCGTGGCAAAATGCGGTTGAATATCAAGGGCCGACGGCGTTGCTATGTACACGCCAAGATATTGCAGCACAAACCTATGCTGAAACCCAAGTGAATGATATTGCTCGAGGGGGATATATTTTATTTGAACCTAAAGAATCTGTGCGTGTGATTGTTTTAGCGACTGGTTCTGAGGTTGAAATTGCGATGACCGTTGCTCGGCGTCTTTCTGATGTCCGTGTGGTGTCTTTGCCCTGTGTCGAGGTTTTTTTGGAACAAGCAAAAGAATATCAGGAGTCTGTTTTGCCTTCTGAGATCACTTGTCGTATAGCCATTGAAGCGGGAGTGTCAGACGGTTGGTATCGTTTCGTTGGACCTATGGGTAAAGTGATTGGGCTGAATGAATTTGGCCTGTCGGCGCCGGCAGAAAAATTATATCATTATTTTGGTTTGACAGCTGATCAGTTGGAACGTTTTATTCGAATCTAATTCTTTGACGAGATCTGATTGAACCCTTTTGCTCTTGAAAAATTTTATTTTGCCCACAGTTATGGATCATCAATCAATTAGAGGTAATTTTTATGACATTTTCTGCACAAACAGAAACCAAAAAGTTTCAAGCGTCAACGCGAGAACTGCTAGATCTTATGATTAACTCGCTCTATAGCAATAAAGAAATTTTTTTGCGTGAGTTAGTGTCTAATGCGTCTGATGCGATTGACAAGTTGCGTTATGAAGCCTTATCAGACAATGCGTTGTATGAAGATGATCCAAATCTAGCGATTTATCTGACGATGGATAAATCCGCAAAGACAATCACCATTCGAGATAATGGCATTGGAATGACGCGTGATGAAGTTATTGAAAATTTAGGTACCATTGCCCACTCTGGGACGAAAGAATTCTTGTCAAAAATGACCGGCGATAAAGCTAAAGATAACCAGTTAATTGGGCAATTTGGGGTTGGTTTTTATTCGGCATTTATTGTAGCAGACCGTGTTGAAGTTTTTACGCGACGAGCGGGTTTAAGCCATGAGCATGGTGTCCATTGGTCATCGGATGCTAGCGCTGAATACGTTATTGAAAATAGTGAACATAAACAACGTGGGACGACGATTGTTTTACACTTAAAAGAGAATGCCAGTGAGTTTTTAGAAAGTTACCGTTTGCGTAGTATTATTACAAAATACTCTGACCATATTGCGCTACCGATTATGATGGAGAAAGAGGTCGCCCCCTCGGAGGATAAAGACAAGCAGGAAGAAACATCAGCCCCTGAGTTTGAGGTGGTTAATCAAGCCAAAGCCTTGTGGACGCTTGAAAAGAGCAAAATCAAAGATGAAGACTATAAGGCGCTCTATAAGCATATTTCACATGACTTTGAAGACCCATTATCCTGGGTTCATAATAAAGTGGAAGGAAGTATGGAATATATTAGTTTGCTCTATATTCCTACCCGAGCTCCTTTTGATTTATGGAATCGGGATGGTCAGCGCGGTTTGAAACTTTACGTTCAACGCGTATTTATTATGGATGATGCAGAGCAATTCTTGCCCATGTATTTGCGTTTTGTTAAAGGGGTCATTGATACGAAAGATTTGCCGCTTAATGTTTCACGCGAAATTCTTCAAAATGATCGAGTCACCGATAAATTGCGTGGAGCCTTGGTGAAGCGTGTGCTTGGGTTGCTTGAAGAATTGTCTGAAAAAGAAACAGAAAAATATCAGAAGTTTTGGCAAGCATTTGGTTCTGTACTCAAAGAGGGACCAGGTGAAGATTTTGCGAACAAAGACCGTATTGCAAAACTTCTCCGATTTGCAACAACTCATGATGATTCTGAAGCCCAATCCCATTCATTGGCGGATTATACTAAGCGCATGAAAGATGGGCAGGATAAAATTTACTATGTGACCGCAGAATCTTTTGAAGCCGCTAAAAATAGCCCTGCTTTGGAAGTGTTTCGTCAGAAGGGAATTGAAGTATTGTTGCTCTCTGACCGAGTTGATGAATGGTTGATCAGCCATATGACTGAATTTGAAGGTAAAAAGCTTCAATCTGTTGCCAAAGGTGATCTTGATCTTGGTCAATTGGAAGATGAAGAAACAAAAGAGGAAAAAAAGAAAGATACGGATGAATTTGAATCTGTTTTAAAACAAATGAAAGAAGTGCTTGGTGACAAAGTAAAAGAAGTTCGTATTAGTCATCGTTTAACATCTTCTCCGAGTTGTGTTGTTGCCGATGAAAATGATATGGGTATTCATATGCAGCGCATTATGCAGGCCGCAGGTCAAAATTTTGGCATGAGTAAACCGATTTTTGAAATTAATCCTAAACATCCATTATTGGTTAGTATCAAGACAGAATCTGACGATGAACGATTCGCTGAATGGACGAATTTATTATTCGAACAAGCGGTATTGGCAGAAGGTGGGCATTTAGATAACCCGGCTGAATTTGTTCAACGCATGAATAAACTATTGGTTAACCGCTGATAATTTTTGTTGCATGATCTCGGTATGCATTATCGAGATCATGCTGATTAGCTGATTTTCCATACATTTTTTAGCCAGTCTTTCAAGCAAGTGTCGATATTATTAAACATGATATCAAACTCTTTTTTTGATTTTTGATAAGGGTCTTCGATGTCTTGATCGCGAAAATGCCCCATTCTTTTTATTTTGCCTGAGGCGCTGGGATATTGATGAATAGTGATTTTCTTGATTTCTTCGTCAGCGACCAAGATCAATTCGTGCTGATGAATAATATCATGATTTAATACTCTTGCTCGATGCTGACGGATGTCAATGCCATGTTCGCGTGCAACCGTAATTGAGTGCGGTTGTGCTGGTTGATTTGCTGTGCCATGGTATATACCAGCGATGATACGATTAAGTCCATCCTATGGATAAGCGATATTTTTTTTAGTAATCCTTCGGCAACAGGGCTACGGCAAATATTTCCAAAACAAAGCATTAAAACAGAACAAAACATAAAATGATCCAGTAGCTTTTGATGTCTATTTTTAGGATAATACCATATCCTGATTTTAATCGTGCGAATAACGTGCAAAATACGCCTCCTCCAGTAGAAATTGAAATAGACGGACAGAGAATTACCACGCCAGCCGGAAGAATGATTATCCAAGTTGCCGATGAGCATGGCATTTATATTCCTCGATTTTGCTATCACAAGAAATTGTCTGTCGCGGCAAATTGCCGTATGTGTTTGGTTGAGGTGGAAAAAGCCCCCAAGACCTTGCCTGCGTGTGCGACACCGGTGAATGATGGCATGAAAGTATTTACCCAGTCGGCAAAAACATTAGAATCACAGCGAGCAGTGATGGAATTCTTGCTGATCAATCACCCCCTAGATTGTCCAATTTGTGATCAAGGAGGTCAGTGTGAATTACAGGATTTCTCGTTGACCTATGGAAAAGATCATTCTGATTATCAAGAAGAAAAGCGTGTCGTTTCAAATGATGATTTTGGGCCCCTGATAGCAACGCACATGACACGTTGTATTCATTGCACACGTTGCGTACGTTTTGGGAAAGAAATCGCAGGAGTTCGTGAGCTGGGTGCAACCGGTCGGGGTGAACATATGCAAATCAGCACCTATGTTAAGCATACTATAGATCATGAACTGTCTGGTAATATGATTGATCTATGCCCCGTTGGCGCATTATTGTCTAAACCGTTTTTATACCAAGCACGTGCGTGGGAATTAAATGCTATCGCAGGTGTTGCCCCGCACGATGGATTGGGATCAAATATTATGATTCATACACGTCGTCATCGCGTTATGCGTGTTACGCCAAAAGATAACGACGCCTTAAATGAAAGTTGGTTGTCTGATCGCGATCGCTTTAGTTATCAAGGTTTAGAGGTTGATCGTCTTGAAAAACCGATGATGAAAGATAAAGCATCCGGTGAGTGGCGCGAGGTCAGTTGGTCAATCGCATTGAATTATGTGGCGGATGCGTTAGAGAAAATTCAGGCTGTTCATGGTGCTGACTCAATAGCTACCATCCTTTCTCCGAATAGTACATTGGAAGAAGCTTATTTATTAAAACGCTTATCTGAACGGTTGAATACTGGCAATATCGATTATCGTTTACGAAGAAAAACAGCTATTGTTCCGCAACTCAATATGGCTGTTGCCGATATTGAACAGCAAAAAACCATTGTTATCGTTGGGAGTCATTTACGTAATGATCAGCCTCTGTTAGCGCATCGTGTCCGTAAAGCGGCTCTTAACGGCGCTAAGGTTCATGTGATTGATAGTGTCCGCCATTCTTATGCATTTAATCTGGCAAGTGAAAGCATTGTTAAGCCATCCGATTTGCTCGCGGTGGTAAAAGTAGCGGGGGAGACGTTCATTGAAAACTCTAGCCTTATCATTATGGGGGAGTTGGCATTAAGTCATCCAGCGGCGGAGCAACTCTATACAATATTAAGCAATATTTCGCAAAAAACACAGAGTACATTGGCGGTTTTGTCTGAAGGGGCAAATGCGCTGGGGTGTCATCGTATTGGTGCTTGGGTGCCGCACGATAAACACAGGCTCCCTTCTCCTAAAGGCTATATTCTTCATGGCATAGAACCAGAATATGATGTTGCTAATCCAGCTAAACTAGAGCGAGAGTTATTATCCGCAGATATCGTCGTCGCCGTGACGCCCTTTATCAGTGAGCACTTAAAACAATGTGCTCATGTCTTGTTGCCCAGTGCTGCATTTACAGAAACCTCAGGAACTTATATCAATTTGGCTGGTGATGTTCAGTCATTCATGGGCAGCGTATTACCCAAGGGGGAGGCGCGACCAGCATGGAAAATTTATCGCGTTTTAGGTAATTTGCTTAACATCACTGATTTTGTCTTTGAAAGTAGCGAAGATATTTTGCGTGCTATTCCCTCAAAGATGATGACAGAGTCTCTGTCTACAGCGTCATCGGATATCTCTTTTTCTGATCAAACTTTTGCAAAAAAAACATCCGTTTTAGTTCTTGAGCAAGTAACGTGGTGGCCAGATTGTCGAAGTGATAACCTAGTACGCCGTGCCAAGGCATTAAACGACCGAAAATCTAAACAGCGTTTTGATGCTATCCATATTCATCCAGAAACAGCGCGAATGTTAAATTTAACGGATCATCAATCCGTTATTGCCAATGAACAGATCTGCACGCAAGTGAGCTTTAATGAGGATGTTGCGGTTGGCGTTGCATTAATTGCAGGTGGAGTACGTTTATTGCGTCAGTTAGGGGAGGCGCTTGGTTTTGTGCAGCTAAAAATAGCCGATAATCAGCAAGATGAAACTTGACGGTGTTGATGTATAGACATATGATCACTTGTTCGGGGTATAGCGCAGTCTGGTAGCGCGCTTGCATGGGGTGTAAGAGGTCGTCGGTTCAATTCCGGCTACCCCGAGTTTAACTGTCATCCTGAGTGAATCAACTGTAATTTAAAAATGCCTGATAAAAAACACTATTTTCTGGTTGTCCTTAGCTTCTTTTTTGGAGTGATGGGTGTTTTTGCATTTGCACCATTTCATCTTTATCCCATTATTCTGATCAGTTTAGCTGGCTTTTTATGGATAGTACTGCGCTCTAGCCCTCAGCAGGCATTTCGTCGTGGTTTTTCTTATGGCTTGGGTTTTTTTGGCGCAGGCGTTTATTGGGTATATATTAGTCTACATCTTTTTGGCGGGGCATCTATGTTGATCTGCCTCTTATTAACGGCACTATTTATTGCGATCTTGTCTTTATTCCCCGCTTGTACAGCAGGCATATTGAACAAGTATTTTCCGCAAAACACCAGCGTTAAAATGTGGTTAATTTTTCCCGCTATTTGGACACTAACAGAATGGGTGAGAACGTGGATTTTTACAGGTTTTCCATGGTTATTAGTCGGCTACACTCAAACCGTATGGCCATTGAGTAATTTAGCGCCTATAGGAGGAGTGTATTTCATTAGTTTTGTTTTAGCGCATATCGCTGGTGGCCTGGTTTACTTTATTTATGCGCCTAACTTTCGTCGACGTAATACCCTGACCTATATCGCTTGTTTATTGATTGGCTGTGGTATAGTGTCTTGTCAGCAATGGACCCATCCCAGTGGTTTGCCTATTCCAGTCACTCTTGTGCAAGGAAATGTCACCCCTTCATTAAAATGGGTTCCAAACAGAGCAAACAGTATTGTTCAGCATTACCTTGGTCTTAGTGCTGGCCATTGGGACAATCGTTTGGTTATCTGGCCGGAAGCGGCCTTGCCCGTTTCCCCTTTTCAGAATAGCGCCATTTTTGGGCAGCTCGATAGCATCGCTCGTGAACATAATGCCGGCCTAATTCTAGGTGTTCCTTATCCTTCGCCTGACTTAGAGCGCAGTGATTATAATGCGAGCATCGCTTTAGGCGAGGCGTCTGGATTATATCTAAAACGTCATCTTGTTCCTTTTGGAGAGTATTTTCCCGTTGAGAATATGAGTCGTTTCTTTTTGGATTGGTTAAATATTCCAATGTCGCAATTTAAGGCTGGCCAGCTCCATCAAATGCCCATGAGTTATGGAGACGTTTCTATCGCCACGTTTATTTGTTATGAAATTATTTTTCCAGAAGAGGTCAGGCAGCGTCTCAAAAATGCTGGATTTATACTGATGATGAGCGATGACGCTTGGTTTGGTCACTCACTGGCTCAAGCGCAACATTTGCAAATCGCCCAAATGCGTGCAATAGAAACAGGTCGATATGTCGCGAGTGTCACCAATAATGGACAAACAGCGATCATTAATCAAAAAGGAAAAGTCATCGCATCACTTTCTCCCTATCAAACAGGAGTTTTAGAGAGTCAAGTACGTATTTATAGCGGTCAAACTGCTTGGACCCGTTTTGGTAGTAATCTTTATTTGTCGCTGTGTATCTTGCTTATTTTTATCGGTAGAATGACCGCAAAACGTCTTCCAATTTTAGTATAAAGGTGTTTCATGACTCTTCCGTATCAACCACAAGTTATTGAAAAAGAGGCTCAGTTCTACTGGGAAGAAAATGCTACTTTTGAAGTCAGTGAAAATTTTAGTAAAGAAAAGTTTTTTTGTTTGGCGATGATTCCTTACCCTAGTGGGTATTTACATGTCGGTCATGTTAGAAATTATACCTTATCTGATGTCATCGCGCGTTATCAGCGAATGCAGGGTAAAAATGTGATGCAACCCATTGGCTGGGATGCCTTTGGTTTGCCGGCAGAGAATGCGGCCTTAAAAAATAAAACAGCCCCTCGTCAATGGACATATAACAATATCCAACATATGCGTTCGCAGTTAAAAGCATTAGGCTACGCTTATGATTGGTCACGCGAAGTGACGACATCTGATCCAGAATATTATCGTTGGGAACAATGGCTTTTTATTCAGCTGTTTAATCGCGGTTTGGCCTATAGAAAAATGGCGATGGTCAATTGGGATCCCGTTGATCAAACTGTCCTGGCCAATGAGCAAGTGATTGATGGTAAAGGTTGGCGTTCTGGTGCGCCCGTTGAACGGCGCGAGATTGCACAGTGGTTTTTAAAGATTACGGATTATGCAGAAGAATTATTGGAAGGACTTGATCATTTAATCGGTTGGCCTGAACAAGTAAAAACCATGCAAAAAAATTGGATAGGTAAATCTACTGGCGTTAATATCCAGTTCGCTATTGAGGGGTCTGATGAAAAAGTCACGGTTTTTACAACGAGACCGGATACATTAATGGGTGTGACTTATCTTGCGCTTGCCGCTAAACACCCGCTGGTGACAGGGGTTGCTGTGGATCATCCTCAACTTGCTGAGTTTATTAAAAGTTTAGAGATTGGAGCAACAGCAGAAGCAAATTTAGCAACAGAAAAAAACGAGGAATGGAAACACCGCTGATAGCGATCCATCCTATTACAGGAGAACGTTTGCCTGTCTGGGTAGCGAATTACGTTTTGCATAACTATGGTACGGGAGCGGTCATGGCAGTGCCCGCGCATGATGAACGTGATTTTGAATTTGCATCGCTTTATCAACTGCCGAAAAAAAGAGTTGTGTCCTGTTCTGAGTCAAGTGATGACCATGCGATGCTGGAATCTGGTCTCTTAATCAATTCAAGTATTTTTAATGGTCTTCATTCTGAAGAGGCAAAAGCGGTTATAACAGAGTATCTAGAAAATCATGGTTTCGGTGAAAAACAAATACGTTATCGTTTGCATGATTGGGGCGTCTCTCGACAGCGATTTTGGGGAGCACCAATACCAATTATTCATTGTGATCATTGCGGCCCGGTCCCTGTTCCTGAAGAAGATTTGCCTGTGCGTTTACCAGAAAATGTTGATTTTTCTGAAGGTGTCGTGACCTTAGCGCAACTGCCTGAGTTTTATAAAACGATTTGCCCACGTTGTAATGCGTGTGCAAAGCGAGAAACGGATACATTTGATACCTTTATGGAGTCATCGTGGTATTATGCACGCATGGCGTGTGCTGACCAACATGCAGGTATTCTTGATGATCGTGCAAAATATTGGGCGCCGGTTGACCAATATGTCGGAGGTATTGAACACGCGGTCATGCATTTGCTGTATGCGCGATTTATACATAAAACCTTGCGTGATTTAGGTTTCGTGAATTCACCAGAACCGTTTGAACGTTTATTAACCCAGGGGATGGTGCTAAAAGATGGCGCAAAAATGTCCAAATCAAAAGGAAATACGGTTGATCCAAACGATTTACTTGAACGTTATGGTGCGGATAGTGTTCGTGTTTTTGTCACATTTACCGCTCCACCGGAACAATCATTAGAATGGTCCGATAGTGGTTTTGAGGGATGTTTCCGATTTTTAAAGCGTGTTTGGACATATGCTGGTGAGCGTGAACATTTGTTTGATCAAACAGAAGACATTCATGACACGTTGAGTAAAGCGGCATTAGAAAAAGCGACGGAAGCGCAAAAAGAACTTTGGCGAGACATTAATTTAATTTTAAAACAAGCACAAGCTGATTACGATCGTTTGCAATTTAATACGATTGTTTCTGGTTGTATGAAATTGTTTAATCTCTTGGTAAAAATTCCTTTTGATGAGAACGATCCAAATAATCCTCTTTGTGTCAATGAATTATATGTCAACCACCTTCTGATTGAGTGTGGGACTAAAATATTACTCGCTATATTGTATCCAATTGCCCCTCATATCACACATAAACTTTGGTTGATGCTAAAGTTAGGGGATGCAGTGACTGATGCACGCTGGCCAAAGGTGAGTTCCGCCGCGTTGACCAGCAAAACTATTTCTATGGTCGTGCAGATTAATGGTAAATTGCGAACAAAATTGAATATTCCGAGTACGGCAACAGAGGAAGAGGTTAAGTCAGCGGTATTATCTGATATTTACATTGAAGAGCTCATCCGTGGGAAGACGGTGAAAAAAGTGATTCTTGTTCCCCATCGTCTGATTAATATTGTAGCTGTAGAGAATTAATATGTGGAAAGTTGGATGCGTATTATGTTTTTGTATGTTGCTTAATGCCTGCGGTTTTCAGCTGAATAGTGCACATCACGCTTTTCCTTCGTCTTTTCAGTATGTTTATATCAATGGGTCAGACGTTCCACATAGTACGATTCCCCCATCGTTAGAAGTTACGTTAGAAAGTAATCAAATCACCTGTGTCGATAATGGCACAGAGGCAAAATACTTTATCAACATACGCAGTGATCGTCATTTGAGTCGTCAAGTAGGGGCCGGCGCTAGTCAAGAAACGCGGAAATACATCTTATCTATTGTTCTTTTTTTTGACATTACGGATAAGTCTGGAGAAAAAATATATGGGCCCACCACTGTCACCGCGTCTAAAATACATTATGTGTATAGTGGACAAGTATTTGGCAATAACCAAGAAGAAGAAACTTTGTACCGTTCACTCAACGAAGACGTTATACAGAAAATAGTTTTTGCATTAGGGTCAGAAGAATTAAACGCGGCTTTACATCCCGTCAAGTCTTGAGTTAACAATCAAAAGACATTAGCATTTTTTATGTACTCTCAATTCAGAAAAAAGTATACTGTTTGAATAGAGTCTTTTTGTTCAAAATTCTTCTCATGCGAATATATCCGGAAAAGCTTAATGCTTTTATTGAAAAATCTGTCGCCGGCATTTATTTTTGTTCTGGCCAAGATTTTTTTTTAGTGAATGAGCTGTCTGATACTATTATTAAAGTAGCGAAAAAACAGGGATTTGAACATGTCACGCGGTTTTACATTCAATCTTCTGGATCATGGGACGAGGTCTCTGAATCTCTTCAGCACGTATCATTGTTTTCTCCTAAGGTATGCCTTGTTGTTCAGTTGATGAGCTGGAAGTTTGATGAAACAGTAAAAACCTTGCTCACAAAAATAACGCAACATACTCGAAAAGATCTTCTTCTTATTATCAAAGGGCCTAAAATAGAGCGTGCGACAACTCAAACGAAATGGTTTCAAAGGATGACCGAGAAGGGATATTGGATTGACTTACCGACGATTTCTTTTATGCACATGCCTGAGTGGATACAGCGTCGTGCGAGTCATTTATATGGCCTTATATTATCCCATAAACATGCACGTTTTATTGCGCAGCGCACAGAGAATAATCTGCCACAAGCAGCGCAAATCATTGATAAATTGTTTCTTATTCAAGAGGATATAACCGATGATATATTAGAAGTTCTGGTGGATACGTCTGCGGAGTATGACGCTTTTAAGCTGATGGATGCGTGTTTGCTGCAAGATAGTGCGCGCGCAAGGGTTATTTTATTACGGTTGCAATATAATGATGTGGAACCACTGATGATTATTGGCGCTTTTACGCGAGAGTTTCGTCTATTAAGAGAGTTGTATCAGGCTGACCCCTCTTCTTTAAAAACCGTAGCGGATCGTTTGGGTATTTGGTCATCTCGTTTGCCGATGATGCAAACGTTTATGCGTTCGCATTCTTCCGATACTTGTCAATTATTTTTAGCGCAATTAGCGTATTTAGATGCGCTCGCTAAAGGTGCTTGCTCTGGAAATATTTGGGATAAACTATTATTTTTTTGTGCAAAAATATCTAATAAAAACCCTACGTTGCTTGATGAAAGTACCGAATTTATGGTACTTTTTAATTCTATCACAACGGGGGGATATCCCCGCTAAAGCAGGAAAATTATTATGGGATTAGTGCAACAATCATTGCAGCAGGTTTTTTCAGATACCTATGCATTATATTTGAAAACTCAAAATTATCATTGGAATGTCACGGGCTTACATTTTAAAAGTTTACATGACATGTTTGAGGAACAGTATGATTCTTTAGCCGAAGCGATTGACGAGTTGGCTGAACGTATTCGTGCTTTAGGTGAGAAGACGAAAGCATCATTTACGTATTTTCGTGATATGACCAAAATCACAGAACCCGATCAACAGGCTGACGCAGAAGCGATGTTACATGATTTGCTCAACAGTCATGAACAACTAATAAGCAGCCTAGAGCAGGCTAAAAAAATTTCCGGCGATCAAGACGATTCTGTCACTGAAGATATGATGATTGCTCGGTTAAGTGCGCATCAAAAAGTGGTATGGATGTTGCGTGCTAGTTTGAGTCGATAAGGGAAAAGATTGCGCTTGCTTAGACAGCTAACGTTTGGTCATCCATTAGAGTTTTCTTCTGTGTTAACGTTAGGTAATTTTGATGGTGTGCATTGCGGTCATGCGTGGTTAATTCGGCGCACGGTTGAGTATGCCAAAAAGCATCAATTAAAAAGTATATTATTAAGTTTTGATCCGATGCCGGCGGAGTTTTTTTCGCCGACTTCTTCACCAGCAAGGCTGATGCGTTTTTTAGAAAAATGGCCGATATTACAATCTTCTGGCCTAGATGCCTGTTGTATTTTACCGTTTAAACGACCATTGATGGAACTTTCAGCGCTTGATTTCGTCAAAAAAATTCTTGTTGAACATTTTAGAGTAAAACATCTTTTTGTCGGCGATGATTTTCGTTTTGGCTATCAGCGTCAAGGTGATGTTGAATTACTCCATAAATTAGGGAAAGTATTCGGTTTTTCAGTGAGTACACATACTGAATTTTTTGATGGGAATAAAACAATCAGTAGTACATGGATACGTGCGGCGATTAAAGCAGGCGATTTTTTATTGGCGGAAAAGTTATTAGGCCGTCCCTATAAAAATCGAGGGCGTGTTGTTTATGGCGCACAGCTTGGTCGCCAACTCGGTTGCCCAACCGCTAATATTCCAATGAACCGGCATGTTTCGCCTGTACATGGTGTCTATGTGGTTTTTGTTGAAGGAGACAATTTGCAGTATTATGGTGTTGCCAGTGTTGGCAATCGCCCTGCCGTAGGTGGTAAAGGACCAGCATTTTTATTGGAAGTCCACCTTTTTGATTTTTCCGGTAATTTGTATGGAAAACGTTTGGAAGTTAGCTATCTCCATAAATTGCGCGATGAGTGGATGTTTGATTCCTTAGATGCGTTAAAAATACAAATTCAGCAAGACTGTGAAATGGCACGACAGTACCTAAAAAAACGGCAATACAATAACGTGAGAAAAATATGACTGATTATAAACACACCTTAAATTTACCCGAAACCGCTTTTAGCATGAAAGCTAATTTGTCACAAATGGAGCCTAAGCGTTTAGCGTATTGGCAGTCATCCGGTTTGTATGAAAAGATTCGTCTGGCTTTTTTAGGGAGAGAAAAGTTTATTCTTCACGATGGTCCGCCGTATGCGAATGGGAAAATTCATACCGGTCATGCCGTGAATAAAATTCTCAAAGATATTATTGTAAAGTCAAAAACGTTAAGTGGTTTTGATGCGCCTTATGTTCCAGGCTGGGACTGTCATGGATTGCCGATTGAATTGAATGTGGAAAAAAAATTTGGTCGTCCAGGAACGAAATTGAATCATGCTGAATTTCGTGAGGCATGTCGTACCTACGCTCAAGAGCAAGTGAATATTCAACGTGAAGCGTTTATACGTTTGGGTGTTTTGGGTGATTGGGAGCATCCATACTTAACGATGGATTTTTCGTATGAAGCTAACCAAATTCGTGCCGTATCTCATATGCTTAAAAATAAGCATATCGAAAAGGCTATAAACCGGTTCACTGGTGTAATGATTGTCGTTCTTCTTTGGCATTAGCAGAAGTTGAATACAAGGATAAATTATCAGCGTCCATTTATGTTGCTTTTCCAGTGGAGGCCATGGATCAACCTGAATTGTCAGGAGCATGTTTAGTCATATGGACAACGACGCCTTGGACGCTGCCGGCTAATCAAGCGGTCGCAGTTCACCCTGATCTTTCTTATGTTTTAGTGAACGCAGATGATCGTCTATTCATTGTTGCTGAGGATCTTCTCACAACAGTCATGACCGTGCTGAATATCAGTACTTATCAGATTCTGAACACTGTTTTAGGTAACGAACTAAAAGGCCTAATACTTCAACATCCTTTTTACAGCAGAAAAGTTCCCGTCGTATTAAGTAGCCATGTCACCGCAGATACGGGAACAGGGATAGTGCATATTGCCCCTAGTCATGGTGATGATGATTTTCGTGTAGGCAAAGAAAATGGACTTAACTTAGAGACGATTCTAGGTGATGATGGGTGTTACGTACCCAGCACTGATTTGTTCGCAGGTCTGCATGTGAGTAAAGCCAATGACGCGGTTATGCAAACGTTGAAAGAAAAAGGGGTGCTATTGCATCAATCCATGATTGAACACAGTTATCCTCATTGCTGGCGTCATAAATCACCACTGATTTTTCGGGCAACGCCGCAGTGGTTTATTCGCTTGGATAAACATCATTTGCGTGAACATGCCTTGGAGGCCGTTAATCAGGTTCAATGGATACCTGCGACTGGCTTTAACCGTATTAGTGCGATGATTAACAATAGTCCCGATTGGTGCATTTCACGTCAACGGACTTGGGGAGTGCCTCTGGCATTATTTTTACATAAAGATACCCATGAGTTACATCCAAAAACAGAAGAATTATTGGAAAAAATTGCCGAGCGCGTAGAACGTGCTGGGATACAAGCTTGGTTTGACCTTGATCCCGAAGAGTTGCTGGGTGATGATGCAACACGGTATGAAAAAAGCAAGGACACTTTGGATGTTTGGCTAGATTCAGGGGTGTCTCATGAGTGTGTCTTGCGTCAACGTTCTCAATTACGGTTTCCTGCAGATCTTTATCTGGAAGGTTCTGATCAGCATCGTGGTTGGTTTCAATCATCGTTATTGAGTTCCTTGGCTATTTCAGGACAAGCGCCATACAACACCGTTTTGACCCATGGATTTGTGGTCGATGAGCGCGGTTATAAAATGTCGAAATCTATTGGAAATGTCATTGAACCTGAGGATGTGCTAAAAAACTATGGTGCAGATATATTGCGTTTATGGATCGCCTCAACAGATTATCCAGGTGAAATAACTTTTTCTACTGAAATTTTAAAGCGAACAGCGGACGTTTATCGTCGAATACGGAATACGGCTCGATATTTATTGTCAACATTGAATGATTTTAATCCGGCGTTGGATAAAGTTGCCCCTGAAAATTTATTGCTGTTGGATCAATGGGCTCTCCATCATGCCAATATCATACAGGAAAAATTAAAAACTCACTATGATACGTATGCGTTTCACGACATTTATCAATTAGTTCATCATTTTTGTTCCATAGATATGGGTGGATTTTACGTAGATATTATGAAGGATCGTCAATATACTATGCAAAAAAATAGCCTAGGACGGCGATCAGGCCAAACCGCAATGTATCATTTGTTACATGCCTTGGTTCGTTGGATAGCGCCTATTCTCTCTTTCACCGCGGATGAAATTTGGGAAAATATTCCTGGCGATAAAGCGGAATCTGTGTTTATTACCGAGTGGTATACAGAATTGGCTGCGTTCGATGATAATCTTACGATTGATCAAGAACTCTGGAAAGATTTGCGACTTATTCGAGAGGAAGTGAATAAGCAAATAGAAGAACGTCGAGCAACTCAGGCGCTCGGGTCTTCGTTAGAAGCGCATGTTGTTCTTTATGTGACAAAAGATCGATACCAAACCTTACAAAGGTTTGGCGATGAGCTGCGTTTTTTCTTCATTACCTCCAACTTAAGTTTGCAAACATGGGACGAAAAACCGATCGATGCGATTGAATCTGGCATCGACGGGGTAGTGGTGATGATTAAAGCGATCAGCGATCCTAAGTGTGTTCGCTGTTGGCATCGACGTGATGAGGTTGGCTTGAATAAAGAGCATCCTGAGTTATGTTTGCGTTGCGTTGATAATGTGCTGGGAGCAGGGGAGTAGCAGGAACTTTTTTTAAATCATTATCCTTGAAAATAGTGTGCTTGCCCCCACATGCTCTTTTAAAGATAGTGAGGTAAAAGTTTTTTATGGATACTTTAAGCAAAATTAAAGAGCAGATTGCGGAGAATTCTATTATTTTATATATGAAAGGTACGCCTGAACAACCGCATTGTGGTTTTTCTGCTCGAGCTGTCCGATATTTGAACCAGTGTGGTAAACCTTATGCGAGTGTTGATGTGTTAGATCATCCTGATATCCGTGCTGAATTGCCTAAATATGCAAATTGGCCCACTTTTCCTCAGTTGTATATTAAGGGGGAACTGATTGGAGGAAGTGATATTATCGCAGAATTATTTGAGCAAGGTGACTTGCAATCTATGGTTGAATCAGTCGTTTAAAATAATATGAGGAGTCGCAAATGGTCATGTTAGTTGGCAGTCAAGCCCCTGGTTTTAATGTACCGGCCGTCTTGGGTAATGGAGAAATTGTACATTATGATTTTCATACACAAACAAAAGGGAAATATGCGTTAGTATTTTTTTACCCTCTTGATTTTACATTTGTTTGCCCGTCTGAACTCATCGCCTTAGATCATCGTTTTGATGAATTTAAGAGTCGTGGGGTAGAAGTCATCGCCGTCTCTGTTGATTCACAGTTCACACATAATGCGTGGCGTAACACACCCGTGAATAAAGGGGGTATTGGTCAGGTCAAATACGTTATGGCAGCAGATGTCAGTCACGGCATTTGTCAATCTTATGGCGTAGAACATCCTCAAGCTAAAGTGGCCTTTCGTGGCGCTTTTCTTATTGATAAAGAAGGAATGGTCAGAGCGCAAATCGTTAATGATTTGCCTTTGGGCCGAAATATCGATGAGCTGATTCGTTTAGTCGATGCGCTTCAGTTTCATGAAACGCATGGTGAAGTTTGTCCAGCTGGTTGGAAAAAAGGAGATGTCGGCATGAAAGCATCAACGGAAGGTGTCGCTGATTATCTTGCTCATCAAGCTGATAAATTATAAGGTTATCACTAAGGTCTACTTCATGAGTATTAAATTGCGAAAACAAATTTGTTTTTTAGTGACCCTTTCTATTTCTGGAGTAGGCTTTTCAGAAACGGCTGGCGCACAACAAGAGGCGCCTCAGTCAGAAACCTTAAGTTTTTATCAGTCTACTCTTCAGCATCTAAATCAATCTTTCGACCATGCAGATGTTGATTTGCACGCCAGCGATGAATGGGCAAAGTATGTCGATATTACCGGTGGGTTTTATGTCGATGCGAAAGCCGGTGATCAAACGTATAACGCACAGGGCGAGAATACACATCGTCTTTCAGTCACGGATGCTTATCTGAAAGTTAGTGCGACGCCTAATTCTTGGACGCGTTTAACGGCCGTTAGCAACTATTCCGGTGCCAGTACGTCATATGGAGCTAACCCAGATAAGCCTGAAGAAACGGATAATACCGTTTACATAGACCAAATTTATGCCACTTTTGGCGACGAGGCCCGTTCTCCTGTTTTTGCGCAAGTCGGTAAACAATATTTGCCTTTTGGTCAATATAATGTTTATCCGGTGGTTAAGCCCTTGGGGCAGGTATTAACGCAGACAAATGCGACAGATGCTCAGGTCGGGTTTATTGTGCCAGAGGGTTTGTATGGGACGGCTTATGTTTTTCAAAATCCCGTCAGTTCTGATGGTCTTGATGAGACGATGCCATATAATGGTGGTGTTGCTCTTGGATTCAAAAAAAACTATTCAGGATTGGATGTTGATCTAGGAATGAGTTACATCAATAACATGTCTGCCGTTGATGCGATTGCAAATTATATTGAGCAAGAAACCGTTAATGAGGGATATGGCAGTAGCGTCTCTGCGTTAGCGCCTTATGCCTCTTTTCAACAAGGCCCATTTGGCTTTATTATTGACTATGTGAGCGCTTTATCCACATTTGATCAATCGACATTGCCGTATGATCTCAACAGTAAAAATGGCGCCAAACCATCAGCATTGGATGCGCAAGCCAGTTATGCTTTTAACTATCAATGATAGGGACAATGTATTGATTTTAGGCTATCAAATATCCAATCAAGCTTCTGCATTAAATATCCCTAAAAAA
>JAJOJD010000081.1 GCA_021208965.1 Gammaproteobacteria bacterium | reverse complement strand
GTTTTTTTCATCACGGTAAATTTACTGTCATCTATTTTAGCACCATGTAAAAATCGCGATGATTCATACGCATGCTGATGAATGATTTTCTAAAATGAGAGCATACTTTTTTATTTTTCATAGGTAATAATTTTTAAATAATAAAACGATTGGTATCATCTAGTTTCGCACGATAATAAGGTGTGCCGGTTAGTTTCTTTACCTCTGCAGAATAAAAATCGTCACGTCGAATGGCATCACACACTTTTTCCACTTGCTTTTTGACTCGAGAAGCATCTAATTCATTATAAATAATAATATCCATTGTTTTTCTAATTCAGTTCTATTTTATACGGTCGCAGTAAGGTCAGACTTTTGATGCGTTTTTTCTACTCCAAGCTCAAATAAAATCTTTTGTTCTAGCTCCTGCGGGTTCGGTAGGACTCCTTTGAGTTTTTCTGGCAACTCTCGGGTTAATTGATAGCCCGCTACTCCTACGGGTTTTTGAATTCCTCTGAGTGCGTATTCAACATCAAATTTTGTATGTTCACCACAAAGGATAATCCCTATTGATGGATTTTCATGAGGCTCTTTTACAAAGTCATCTAAAAGATTAAGATAAAAATTCATTTTACCGGCATATTCTGGCTTGAAACGTGACCGCTTAATTTCTATTGCGACCAAACTTTGGATACGGCGATTAAAAAATAATAGATCAATAAAAACCTCTGAATCTGGGGTGACAATCCGATATTGATTTCCTATAAAGCTAAAGCCTTGCCCAAGCTCGAGAATGACGTCTTTAATTTTCTCGACTATTCTGCGTTCAATTTCTGTTTCTAAAACAGGTTCAGCAATATTAAGCATATCCAGCATGTAAACATCTTTCATTGATTCATATGCTTGTTGCGCTAATTGTTTGGGTAAGGTTGTGTTAAAATTATGTGTTTTTTCCGCTAAGACATGCCGCTGATAGGCTTGCGTCGTAATTTGATCTCGTAATGTATCTCGCGCCCAGCCTTGTTTTTTTGTTTGGGTTAGGTAATACATACGCTGTGCGTCGTCTTTTACCTTACTTATAATGAGTAAATTTTGGCCCCAAGGTATTTCTCCAACAGCTTGTTGGAGAATTGGTTTATCCTTGTACTCCAAATAAAACTGACGCATATACCAAAGATTTTGCGGTGAAAATCCAAATTTCATCCCTGGAAAGCGACTTTTAAGATCATGGGATAATTTTTCAACCACAGACTGCCCCCATCCATACTGATTTTGCTTAAGGACAATTTGTTCACCTAACCACCAATACAAAGATACTGTTTCTCGATTGGCCGCCTTAGCCATGCGAATACGGGTGGTAGAGATATGATCTGTAATTTCATCAAGAAATTGACGATATTGATCCAGATATTTCGTCGTTAATTCACTACTCATGTATTTATCCTTTAAATAACCACTCAATCATCGTATGGCTATTGTACTAAACAAGCTTGCCACAAAACTCGTGACCCCGAGAATCAGGAAATCATTAAACCCGAAGTGTAACACAGTCTCATGACCTTGGAGGATAGAACAGAAAAAACCTGCGACGACCATTCCGAGGACTGGCAATAAAATGCTTCGTGAAGCCGATGCCAATATTGCTAAACTAATGGCAATGATTGATCCTTTCATGAAATACGGTAACCCCTGAGCTACCCAATGTACGCCATGTTTTGAGGCAAGCTGACTTAAAAAATGTAAAAAGAACATTCCAGCAATGGGTAGCATGATTGCAATAATACTTCCGATGATTGGCTGGATCGCGCACATCTTTAAGGCGCGATCAACAATTTTCTCTACAATCGAGTGTGTCAATCGTTTCGTCACCAGGACTTTGTCGGTATCTGGTACTTGCATGGATCCTTCCAGATCAGAAGGCGTGTTGACGACTTTGGTGGTCATTTCTTCAAGATCTTTTTTAAGCTGCTGATATTCAGCGATGCGTTTTTGTTCGCTCAAGCGATCTTTTAAGATCGCAAGATCATCGTTCGTTGGTATAATGACAGTACTCATTTTTTATTATCCTTCGTCTCTAAAAAAGCGAGACTCCCTTTTTGTTTAAAAAATATTTCACAATTCTGATCAAGCTCTAATTGTTCGGCTATATGGACAAATGCCCCTAATAAAATATCTTTGGGTAAATGATCGATTTTTGCCTTAATGACGAGGCCGCCCAGCTCAATCTTTTTACGTGTCGCTTGGCGACGTTCTTGGAAGTGTTTTTTTGACTGAAGAAGCTTTAAACGGTTAAGCTTCGCTTCTTCAAATTTGATTTTACGCTGCGTTTCCAAGATGTTTCTCTGCAATATCTTTAAACGCTTTTTTCAAAGCTTCGTCATCCAGCTTGTCTAAGCCTAACGATATTGCCAACGCACCTATTTCAGATTTTCTGTTTTGGCGTAATTTTTTTAAACGTTTCTGTGATTTTTTGATTTTCTCTTGAAGTTTCAATTCTGCTTCTTTGATTGATATCTTTGGCATTTACAAACCTATTTTTAAAACTATTAGACCAATGACCAATTTATCTTAAATTATCCATTAAAAATAATAAATGTCAACTAATTTACAGATAAAATCCTAAAAATATTGGCGATAGCCAATTCAAAAACTCTCGAAAGTACCCATCAGGGTATAAGCTAAGAGCGCAAGATGCATTGCTTTGCAATGCTCTCTCAATTATACTGATTTTGTGTTTTGTAAACTAGTTAAGTTGTTGATTTTAAAAATGTAAATAAGGCTTATGGCAATTTCTTATCTTGGGGTATCATTTAATACGCGATCGAAGGGTCATAAGGCCGTGGCGGGTGCTGCGTATCGATCAGGTGAAAAACTCTTTGATGAGACCTATGGTGTTGAGCATGATTTCGAAAATCGCCATGATGTTCAATACAGTAGTATAATTTTACCAGAGGGTGCAGATGCTCGATTTTCAGATAGAGAATTCTTGTGGAATCGTGTTGAATTTGCTGAAAATGTCGAGACTCACAGGTCGCTATTGATTATATTCTTGCCCTACCCCGTGAATTGAATTTAGAGCAACAGATTGATCTTGCGCGATCGTTTGCACAATATCATTTTGTCGATAAAGGTTTAGTTGTTGATTTATCGATTCACAATAAAGACGATGGCAATCCTCATGCGCATTTATATACGACGACGCGTCGATTGCTGGGTGATCAGTTTGATCGTTTGAAGGCGCGTGATTTAATGCCTAAAGTGAGGAATGGTTTTTTAATTCCCGAAGAAGAGCATATCTGGAATGAAAAGTATCGTTCTTTTCAAGACTCGTATTTTAAGTCTCAGGGTCTTTCTTTGACGGTTGATCCGAATCATTTAATCACTCGACGTCATGAGGGTCGGGTTAATGAGAAACAGGAGGATCATTACAAGAAGCAAGAAAACAAGATTCGTCATGATTTAGCGGTGGATATCGCTTTAAATGATCCTGAAAGCTTATTGAATATGTTAGGAAGCCAACATGCGGTGTTTAACGAGCATGTAGTTGCTACAACTATCCTACGGTATACGGATTCTCAAGCGGATTTTCAGCGGGCGATGACGCGTGTTTTAGGACATCGCGATTGTGTCGCTTTAGGTGTTGGTGCGGATGGTCGAGAAACGTATACCACACGTTCTAACTATGTGCGTGAAGCGACGATGGCCGATCAGGCAAGTGCTCTTTTAGTCAATCGTTCGCATGGTGTGTCTGAGGCAGTTTTAGAGAAGGTGAAATCCGGTTACACGTTGTCTGAGGAACAATCCTCTGCCCTTTCACATATTGCTTTGGGTGGTGATGTTTCTGTGTTGGTGGGACGTGCGGGTACGGGTAAATCGTATTTGATGAAGGCCGCGTGTGAGGCGTGGGAGAAAGAAGGTTTTAGTGTGTCGGGTGTTGCGGTGTCAGGGATTGCGGCTAAGAGCTTATCTTCTGAGACAGGGATAGCGTCTTCTACCCTGTTTAGATTTAAACAAAATCATCTTTATAGCAAAGACCAAGAGCGACATTCTTTAACCTCCAAAAGCATTGTGGTGCTCGATGAGGCAGGGATGGTCAATGCAAACGATATGGCGGTTGTCGTTGACCTAGTGAAATCATCGGGGGCTAAGTTGGTACTGGTGGGCGATCCTGATCAGTTACAGCCTATTGGAATCGGTGCACCGTTACGCGCATTGGCTTCGCGTGTTGGGTATGCGTCGATGGAAACATACGCCGTCAACGTGATCTGGGTGATCGTTTGGCCAGTATCGCGTTATCCAAAAACAATGTTGAATTTGCGCTGGATCACTATGCGGGTCGAGATGCGATTCATTTTGTCGAAGATATTGTTGATCATCGAGAAGCGTCTTATGGTGCATTAATTAATGACTGGCTGGGTGCTTTAGATAAAAGTAATCCAGGCGCTCAGTTGATTCTTGCGCATCGTAATGCGGATGTACAGGCTTTGAATGCCTTTGCAAGAGCAAAGCTCATTGAGACAGGTGCGCTGGCCAGCTCAGGCCGTGTGGTTTCAGGCATGCGCCAAGATAAAGAAGTCTCGCTGGAATTAGCGCCCAATGATCGTTTATTGTTCTTGCGTAACAATAGCGCGCTTAATGTTAAAAATGGTGAGCTAGCGACGGTTGTCTCTGTTAAAGGTGATACTGTTACGGTTAGACGAGATGCTGACAAGAGTGCCCTCACCTTTTCAACCGATGATTACAAAGACTTTGATTATGGGTATGCGGCAACGGTACATAAGACGCAAGGGGTCACTTTAGATCGTGCGTTTGTCTATGCGGGTGGTGCTGGCTGGAATCGCCATCTTGCGTATGTCGCACTCACACGACATCGTGACAGTGTGTCAGTTTATGCAAGTAAACAAGATTATGCCGATATCAGTGATTTAAAAACGGCGTTTGGGCGTGATGAATTCCGCGACAACGTTTTAGACTTCCCGCTATCGTATGCCGAGCAGCGTGGTTTTGATCCAGATTCGCTCATTGGTCGATTTATCGATCGTGTCGCCGGTGTTAAAGATTCCGTTAAAAATGCGTGGCTTTTCGTTGCGAACTATGAAGCTTATTTATTAAACAAAGCGCAAAAAGTGCGTGATCTTACCCGTGAGGATCGCGAGCTTGCCAAACGCACGGCCAGTTACATTGATCAGGTGCGCGCATTGAATCAAAATCGCGCTGCCCTTTTCAAGGAACTTGGTAAATCGGTGTATGGTGATGTGTTGTGGTCTAATTAAACTAGACACAAAAGTTAAGAGAATAATGTAAACTTTATTCACTTAAATGAGGTGTCAACATGAGTAAGAAAAAAACTAAATTTACAAAGGAATTTAAATCGCAAGCTGTT
>JAJOJD010000045.1 GCA_021208965.1 Gammaproteobacteria bacterium | reverse complement strand
AAGAATCGGCGTATAGCAAAGCGGAGCTCGCGTTTTACGAAAGTTATTGGGATCAAGTCAGCCGAGAGAAGACTTTACTCAGTGAAAAATATACAGAAGGTAAAGCGGAAGGATTTGCTGAAGGAGAGGCCAAAGGTAAGGCCGAGGGTCTTGCTGAAGGAGAGGTCAAAGGTAAAACTGAAAAGGCGGTAGAGATTGCTAAGAAACTGCGTGAATTAGGAGTGCCTTTATCGATGATTACCGAATCGACCGGATTGACGGCAGAAGAAATTGAGGCGTTGCACTGAGGGATGTTGTCGTTGTTTTTAATCGCTCCCCTCGCCTCTTATTTCTATTCTCAGTATGAGACTACTATGCAATTTTATGAAGTATTTACTGCTATTTTTTGAAAAATAAACAATATGTCGAGATAATATTCACTTGACCAGCACGTATTTTTATATCAAAATTAGATATAATTTCTTAAGCACAGTAATCGATGGTTTGGACAATAGAAATTCCACATAAAGTGGGCAAGCAAATAAAAAAAACTGCCTATGTCAGCAAAGGCAGTACTGCTTTTACTAATGAGGGACTTAGAAAGCAATGGACCAACAACAGGAGGTGGGTGGAAAAACTATGGTAGACTTTTAGGGATGCAAGGTGATAAGCGTCATTGCCATTTCTTAAAAGGAAAGCCTACTTACGTGTGTTGCTGGGAAGTGATGAATAAACAAATAAAAATTATAGAGGTCTATTATGTCGGCACTCATGAAAATGCCCCTTACTAGTAAGGTAGCTAAGATAATTTGGCATGGCTCGGAATATGCTATTCCAGTCGAAATTATTAAGTCCTATAAAGTGCTGAACAAGAAAAATAAAACGCTCTCTATTGCAGAAGTATTTGACGATATTATTGGTGAACGAGGTGAAGCAGGTGCCCTCTTAAAAGGACTCCGACATAGGGAGAGCTTAACGCAGATTGAGTTTGCCAGCCTATTGGGTATTACCCAAGCAAATTTATCAGCGATAGAAACTGGAAAACGCACCATTGGTAAAGAATTGGCTAAGCGTATTGGTAGAAAATTTAAACTGGATTATAGAATTTTTTTATAAAACAGGTTTAGGAATTTTTTCGTGTCGTCCGTCGGGAAATATTCATGTCGCTACATAGGCTTGATTTTACTGCATTTACGCCGATTTTGTTAATACGTTAATTCCGGAAGAGCCAGAAAATTTGTTAGGTTGGTTTACTCATTGCGGCTATTACGATCAAAAATTAGGGAAGTCCTATAAATAAAATGACAACATTAGGAATCCCGATAAGTTATCGTTGCGCCTGAATTTTGAGATTCGAGGAAATATGTCGGGCAGGAAACAACGCCGCTACCAACACTGATCAAACAAAAAACTTGAATTTTATGGTCTTTTTTGATACAACTATTTTAGTTTTAAACTAAATTACGGATTTTTATGATGTGGAATACAGGGAATAATAAAAGAAATAGAAACGACTTCGAATCTAGTGGTTCTGCTCTAAATAATTCAACGGTTGGATCAAAAGAACAAAAAACTGATACTTTGGAAGTTACTTCTTCCATTGAAAGTTTGCATTCGGATGCGAGTATCAAAGCCGATGCTTCCGCTATCGGAATAACAGACGCACACCAACTCTACTTCTCTAAACTGGCTAAAGAACATCATTTGATTTTGCTCTGGCGTCCTGTCAATTCAAACGCAGCAGGAAAACTAGCCAATAACTATGTGGGCAAGCGTCTCAACTTGAAAAGTAAATCTTCGGAATTCGGACCGATTGCTGGAGATATTCCTAGCAATCCCCGACTAGGAAAGGCAATTTTTTTTGAAGAAGAAAAATTAAAAAATCTCGATGCCGTGAACCGCTCTTTAGTTGCATATAGTGTTGAAGAAAGTGATTCTGCGATTCGAGATAAAATTGCTTCTTTGGGAACGGAAAGAGAAAAGCAGGACGCCATTGCAAAACTAAACGATGCCTATCGTGTGACAGAAATGGACAAGTATATCGGTGAGAATTTGATTTATTATGCTACCGAAGCTGATGGCAGCATTCTGACATTAGAGCTTAATAATAGTTCTGAGCCGTCAAAAACCCCGCGCTTTTTTATACAAATTAGCGAGAACCAATACCAAGAGTACAATTACGAACAATCAGATTTTAGTAAGCCAGTTATTTTAGCTGAAGAGAATCTTTCTTTTCAGCCCGTTAAAATCCTTGCATATAAGCGATTTAGATATAATGAGACAAATAGTTGTATTATTGAAGATAAACCTATTACTGCTGATTACGATGAATTAGCCTGTTGCCCACGAAACGACTATCCATTTTACAACAATACTCAAGTACGGACGCAAATAACAAATAGTCTCTATAAAGAATTGTCCACTCCAGGGGGATTAACAGAAGAGAAGAAAATCGAAATTATCGCTCAATTGATGATCGAACATGATAATGCAAAATATGCTGAAGAGCAGGCGCTGGTTGATCGTCTAAGCATGGGGTATATGACAGACCATGAGTACGCCCTCAAAACAGTTGAGAATCTAGATACTGATGGCGCAACAAACCACGGCCCAGAAGTATATAATTTTTATTACGCTGAAAAGTTTAGTGTCAAACCAGAAGACGTTTATTTTGCTCATCTCCCTGATGGACGTACAGAGCAATTTAAAAATGATAGTAATTCAACCGCGGAACAGAAAATTTGTGATTTTATCAATGAGCGGAGGAAGGATGGTTACCCTATTCCAGTGAACCCGTGTTGGGGTTGGAATATAACTGAGGCAGGACTGTTGACGACAGAAAATAGCACTGAGCGCAAAGAAAAATGGCGTCAGACTATGGAAGAACTTCAAAAACTAGAACATGAAGTTAACGAGATTGACAGTGATCTGAAGAGTGCGTTTAAGCAATTTTCAATTCCTTTGACATCTGAAATGCAAGTACTTGTTTCTGAATTTGCAGAAAAAAATTTTTCTCGAACTGAAGAAGAGGTGTTGAATGAATACCCTGAAAACCAACCCGAATTTTTGCAGCAAATGATTAAGGCTGGCGTTCTTGAAAGCGTTACGGGCTTAATTGAGCTAAATGAAAAGATGAAAAAAAATCTTTCCTATCAACGTACTTTGATAAAGTTACAGCTACAAATAGAACGCATTCGACTTGGGGCTGATTTGACTTATAGTGCGTGTAGCTTAGAAGGAGATGCACATCATACGTATGACGACAATGAATTGATTTTAAATCGAAAAGTGAGCTCTTATATAAAAAAACACGTTCATGACATTAAACAAGCTCGGATTACGCTACTAAAAGATTTGCAAATCAGGCCTTTATTTGAACTAACAGACATGGATTTTAGAACATCGCTTGTTTTAGATTTTATTGACGGCTCAGTTCATTCTAAAGTAAGAGAATTAGTAACTGTCAAGCAAAATAGTTTGTTAAATCAAAGCCCACCATCAAATTTTCGAACATAAGGAGAATTTTATGTTTTTTACAGACGAAATGATTCACACTTATGAGTATGAACATACCAAACAATATATCGGACAAGGAGGCATTCCACCCGTGCCGCTTCATATCATCGTCGAAACCATTGCGAACGTTTTGGAGACGGCTATTGATTTGTATCCAATATATCCAGACGATATGCTGTATATAATAAAAACCATTAAAGAAAATTGTCTGGCTTCTATAAGAGGTGGAATCAAAGACCTTACACTTGAGCTAAAAGTATGGGAGCTTCAACGCTTAAAAGATACAGATCAAGCCTTAAACTGTTTTCTTAGAGCGCATTATAAAATCAGGCAAATCGCTTCAGGCATGCTGTTGGATTTGGGATTACGTTCCGTAGGTTTTTGGCCAAACCCAAAACAAAAAAGAGAAGCGCAACATATTTTATTGGATTTTTTAGGCTTGACTTTAGAGAAGCTCGAGCAATTGCATGATCAGAAATCCTTGTCAGAAAATGAAGCATCCACCACGCGCTTGTCGAATGAATCAAAGAATTCGGAAGAATCTGATGAACTAGGAACAGATCAACATGGTTCATTCTATGTTTCTAATAAGAAACAGAAAATAGACAACGTAGAGTCTGTAAGAAGTTTTGTGTAAGACCCAACAGAAACATCGGCTTTGTTGATTAACTAAATTTTGCACAGCATATTCAACTGAGCGCATCACAAAAAGGTATGGTTACGCTGCTTTCTGAATAGATTTTTCAACGGCCGCTTCCCAGTTTTTTTGCCATTCGTTACTCGCTATTGCTGCACGAATTTGTAATACATTATGTGCGCTTTCTCTCGTCCATTGCATTTTTTGCTTACGCTTATGGCGCTCATTGATTAAATGTTCTACGGTAGATTCTGCTACATGACTTGTAAATAATAATCCTTGCCTGGCTCTTTCTGCATAGTGACAAAGTTTTTCTTTATTTTGTTTGAGATAAACCAAAATAGCTTTTAATTTTGATGATATCTCAGCGGAAACATCATCAGTCAACTCAGCTAAATTTGAAAGCGCTTTTTCATGCTTCCCGTGCCATATTCCCCATTTTATCCGCTCTATTTCATCTTTGATTCTTTCATCTAATGCAGACAAGTTCAGTATCAGTTGAAATTTCTTGGCAATGTGAAACCAATCAAGTATAAATTCAATTTTCTTGCAGCCATTAGACAGGATATGAGTGGCTTGCCAACAATTCTTTGCGCCGTCTGCCAGCACTGTTACATGCGTTTTTTGTGTCATGCCTTGTCGTTTTGCGGCACTCTCAACAAGCTTTTTAATCGACTTTAGAGAATCTTTTTTCGCAGAAGCTACACAAATTTTCTCTTTAATACGAGATCGATTGCCTTTTTTTACCACAGCTTCAGGTCGATATATTTTAGCAGATAGTGCCTCAAAACTCCTTTTTTCTACCGATTTATCCTTAATATGTCCACCATCAATTTGGACAATTAAAGATAAAGCTTCTTTTTTGCTTGATATATTTTGAACAGAAAGATCGAATAGTGCTTCGGCGACTTTGTTCACCGTGCTCTTGATACGTTGATGATTATTAATCTCTCTCTTTGTTTGACATAAATTGGTTAATTGACATTCCGATTTATAAAAACTAAAAGCAGAACCCATCTCACATTGCAATTGGTTCTGTCAATTTTGGGCACTCAGCATGTCAATGCGAATGATCTTCTTTAGATTCTATGCAGCTGTTGCTAATAAATTTTGCATTTCACAAAATTTAGCCATAAATTGGCTCCGACGTTCGCTGCGAGTTTTATTTTTTGCAGAAAAAATTTGTCTGACTTCTTCGAATGCCGTGCAAAAGATTAAAGCGCTAAAAATATTTTTAAAT
>JAJOJD010000018.1 GCA_021208965.1 Gammaproteobacteria bacterium | reverse complement strand
GATCATATCTCGGTATAGGGCCGCTTGCTCGTATTCGTGTGCTTGTGAGGCAAGATCCATGTTAGCCATTAAATTATTCAACACAATTTCGCTTTTTCCTTGTAACAATAATCGTGTTTGTTCAACATTTTTTTCATATTCTTTTTGATCAATGTTTTTTACGCACGGCGCTGTACAGCGTTGAATTTGATATTGAAGACAAGGGCGTGTTCGTCCATTAAAAAAGCTGTCTCGACAAGCGCGTAACTGAAAGAGCTTTTGTAGTAAATTCAGTACTTGCTTAACCGCAGAAACGCTAGGGTAGGGGCCAAAAAACTCCGATTGTTGATGACGCATTCCACGATAAATATCAAGGCGGGGATACGGATGTTTTGTCAAAATAATATAGGGGTAACTTTTATCATCTCGCATCAGAATATTATATTTGGGATGGTGATCTTTAATGAGGCGGCATTCTAGGAGCAGTGCTTCCGCCTCTGAGGGAGTCACTGTGACATGAACATCGACAATCTGTTCTACCATTGATTGGGTTTTAACGGATTTTTTGCACTTATTGAAATAACTGGATAAACGTTTTTTTAGGTTTTTTGCTTTTCCAACATATAACAGCTGTTGATCGCTGCCATACATACGGTAAACCCCAGGCAAGGAAGTTAGACTAGCTAAAAATAGCTCAGGATTAAAGATCGATTTTTCGTGCATCATCAATCATCATCACGGGAATACCATGGCAAATTGGATAAGCCAATTGGTCAAAACGACAAATAAGTTCTTGATTTTTTTTATCGTAAACAAGTTTTCCTTTGCATAGAGGGCAAGCAATCACCTCTAGAACGGCAGCTTCTAACATTTTTTCTCCTGATGTCTTCACGTTGTATATTAAGATATTATAAGTATTCATTAAGGAATAAGGTATACATCATGATCAATTTTTTGCATCAAACACACTACCATTCTTCTTGGCGCCTAATTTTGGAGCAAGCGTTAGGCAGGATGGATGAACAGTATTTGGAGTTTTTACTCAGCGATACTCGTTGGTTACCTGGGATGGATAAAGTATTCAATGCTTTTATGTTACCTTTTGAGCAAGTGAATTATATTCTTTTGGGTGAATCTCCGTACCCAAGGGCAGCGTCTGCTAATGGCTATGCATTTTGGGATCAATCTGTCGGCGAGATTTGGTCAACAAACGGCTTATCGAAAAGCGTTAACCGTGCAACGTCTTTGCGAAATTTCATCAAAATGTTGCTGGTCGCGGCGAAAAAAATACCCATCGATAAGACCACTCCTCAGAATATCGCGAAGATTAATAAAGATTCATTGATTGAAACTAATCAAGAACTCTTTGAAAAGCTTTTGGCTTCTGGCTTTTTGTTGCTGAATGCATCATTGACCTTAGATAATACCTCTGTTCGCTTATCGTCAAAACAATGGAAACCTTTTTTACGTGAAATTCTATTGGCTATACAAAAAAAAAGACCAATACCGACCTTAATACTCCTTGGAAATGTCGCGAAACATCTGGCTGATGATGTCTCCACGCTTCCTTTTCCTAAAATAATCGCAGAACATCCCTATAATCTATCTTTTATTTCTCGGCCAGATGTTATACAGTTATTTAAACCTCTTAATTTACTTCAAAAAGTATAGGCGTACGATGAGAATTTTGGTGATTGAAGATGATGAAATGGTCGGCAGTGGTATTTGTAAGTGGTTAACGAAAGAAGGGTATACGACAGACTGGCTTCAAGATGGCTTATCCGCTAAGCAAGCCTTGCAAACTGAAATTTTTGATATCATTGTGCTTGATATTGGTCTCCCAAAATTAAGCGGATTAGACTTGTTGAGCCACCTTCGATCTCGTGGCATGACGGTACCTGTCTTATTATTAACCGCAAATGATACGATTGACGACCGCGTCAAGGGGCTCGATAGTGGTGCGGATGACTATTTAACTAAACCCTACGAATTAGAAGAGTTGTCAGCTCGCTTGCGTGCCCTGCATCGACGTTTTTCACAAAGAGCAGAGCCAGTGATTAAGCATCGAGGTGTGGCCTTGGACCCTGCTTCTCATGTTATTACGTATAAAGGTGAAGACGTGAGTTTGTCGCGCCGAGAATTTTCGTTGTTGCATACCTTAATAACGAATGTCGGCCGTGTCTTATCTCGGGAGCATTTGACTCAATCTTTGTATGGTTGGGGTGATGATGTTGATAGCAACGCGCTAGAGGTTCATGTCCATAATTTACGCAAAAAATTTGGTCAAACATTTGTGCGTACCATTCGAGGTGTTGGCTATATGATAGAGCGTGATAATTCTAACTCAGTGGAATAAGAGATTGTTTAACCGTGAATGATATTCGACATACCTTGCAGTTATGTTTTTTTATTGCTTTTGTAGCAACCGTCCTTTTAAATACGACTATATTTTATTGGTCTGTTCAGCAAGAGTCTTTTTATCCTGGGTTGGTTTTTTTGTTTTTAACGATAGTCAACGTTATCACGATTATGTTTTTATATAAAATTGCTAAACGAACCATTCTTCGGCCATTAGCAACTTTATCGAAAGAATTATCTATAAAAACATCAGCAGAAATCCAAATGATCGATACGGTCAATTATCCGAATGAGTTTCAATCTATGCTGCAAGAGTTAAATCAACTGTTTGTTCGTGTTCACGCCGATTATGATAGAAACAAGCGTTTTTCTGCGGATGCCGCACACGAGCTACGAACACCGATGACTGCGCTTAAAACACAAGCCCAATTAGCATTACAGGTGAGTGAGCCCGATGAGCAGAAAAAAGCGATAGAAAATGTTATCATTAGCATTAATCGCAGCATTCATGTGATACAACAATTGCTCACTTTAAGCCGTTTAGATCATGAACAGAAATTAAATGATGTTTCTGATGTGAACGTAGAAAATATTGCCGCAGAGTTAATTGCCTTTATGTATCCACAGGCTTTAGAAAGAAATATTGATATTGAGCTATGTAATGAATGTAAAAATCCAAAAATTAAAGGAAACGAAGCATCACTAGGAATTCTTCTGCGTAATTTAGTTGATAATGCAATACGCTATTCTCCAGATAATACCCGTATTTATGTTAAAATTTCTGAAAACGATGAATCAATTATGCTTGAAATTATCGATAATGGCCCAGGGATTTTATCAGAGTATCAAGATAAAGTATTTGATCGTTTTTTTAGAGTATTAGGGACCAAACAAACAGGAAGCGGCTTAGGTTTAGCTATCGTTAAGCAAATCGCTGATTTGCATAAAGCCAAGATTCATTTAAAAACATCGGATACGGGTCAAGGATTATCTGTCACCGTTGTTTTTAAAAAATTGACGTGAGTCATGTCTAGTTTTTGTCTTTTAAATGTCAGTCCCCATGACCTCGTACTGACACCTAATCAACGTTTACTCAATACATTGCAACAAAGATTAGAAAAAGAGCATGAGCGCTTGTCTCATTCTGTGTTTGCTTCGATAAATTTACATCATTTTTCGTCATTTGTTCGTCTGTTATGGCAATCGTATATTTTTATTGATCCCAAAAAAATATTGACCAATGATGAAGAATTTTTGATATGGAAAAAAATTATTCATCAATCACAGATCAGTACGACATTGTTGAACACGACAAAAACGATATCCTTAGTGCAACAAGCATGGCATCATTTAATCGAATGGGGTTTTAGTGAAAAAGATTTATTAGCCTATATTCATGACAACGAAAATCTTCAATTATTTCATACCTGGGCGAGATGTTTTTCGACGACATGCGAACGAGAAGGGTGGATTGATCTAGCGTCGGCATTAACCGCTTATACTAAAAATTCAGAATTTCTTTCAAAATTACCTTATCAACATATTTATTTTTATCATTTTATTGAACTGTCACCACTTCAACAACGATTTGTCGACGCGTTGAGAGAACAAAATAAAAAAGTCACGCTGGTTGAGCCATCACCGATTAACAAAAAAATATCGCGACATGAACTCAATACAAAATCAGATGAAGTCAATGCGATGGCTAAATGGGCAAAAAACTGTTATGAAAACAACCAAACGGCACGTATCGCGTGTGTTATTCCTGATTTGCATAGAAAGCGTGAAGAGATTTTACGTGTTTTTAGTGATGTCTTTTGCCATGATGTCCCACCGATCGATATTTCTGCCGGTACGTTGCTTTCTGATTTTCCCGTCATTCAACATATGCTCAGTCTCTTAAGTTTATTAGAAGATAAATTTGATTATGACGTATTTAGTCATTATCTTCGTTCTCCATATTTTTATGGCGCTGAAAGTGATATGGCACAGCGACATCAGCTAGATGCGATGTTACGTCTTTCGTGCCCTAAAACGACGTCCCTAAAAAAAAATTTTAGCTTTCCTTGGCGTACAAAATCATAACGAGCTCCCATTGATTTTTAATACGACATTCGTATTTCACGATGCAGAAATCTTGTCAAATTGGTGTCAACAGTGGCTCGCTTATGTTCAAGCATTAGGTTGGCCAGGTGAACGAAACTTAAATAGCACTGAATACCAAGTGGTGAAACGTTTTATGACGCTTTTGATAGAGATGGAAGATTTCTCGACAATTCAATATAGCTGGTCATGGTCAGAATTTGTAAATTTGTTAAAAACACTTTGTCAACGAACTATGTTTCAAGCTGAAAAAGAAAAGACTTCTATTCAATTACTCGGTTTATTAGAAGCTTCCGGCATGAGTTTTGATTATTTATGGCTCATGGGGTTGGATGACAAAACATTGCCTAGCACGCCATCCCCCAATCCTTTTTTACCTTATTATTTTCAAAAAAAATATCAATTTCCTCAAGCAAGCGCAGAACGTGAATATATCTTTTCCCAGGAATTATTAAAGCAACTGATGGCGAGCAGTCAACATGTTGTTCTGAGTCATGCGCGTTATGACGCGGATAAAGAATGTCGTCCTAGTTCTCTCATTACGCCTATTCCATTAGAAAAAATTTCCCAAGAAGAAAAATTGGTAGAAAAAAATATTGAACAATCTTATCTGGAGAGATTCTCTGATATTCAAGCTCCTATGGTCGGCAATCATGAATCGATACGAGGTGGGGTGAGTATTGTTCAACAACAGGCACTATGCCCATTTAAAAGTTTTGCTTATTTTCGTTTACATGCAAATACAGTCTCTATTCCTATTGATGTTCCGAACGCTTTGACACGTGGGAAAGCAGTGCATCATGCGTTAGATTTTTTTTGGAAGAAAGTTAAAACATCTCAGCAATTACATCATTTTTCTACAATTGAACTCGATAGCCAGATTGAAGAAGCAGTATTGTTCGCCTACAAAATATGTCATATTGACAATGCTTTTTTTGCTTCCATTGAAAAAATTCGACTAAAAAAATTATTACGTGAATGGTTAGCGCTTAGAAAAAAAACGAGGGTTTTTTGAGGTAATCAGTACTGAAAAAACACAAGAATACGCTTATAAAAACATTAATCTTCGGATGCGGATTGATCGC
>JAJOJD010000019.1 GCA_021208965.1 Gammaproteobacteria bacterium | reverse complement strand
CGATGTTTCATCCGCCTCAATACGAACGATATTCACTTTAACACGCCCCATGACACTGGTCACATCCGCCAATAAACCAACGCTTTTAACTTTAACACAACATTAATCGATAACGGCTCTTCTTTTTTATCCCGAAGATTGGTTGCATTGACTTTAAGATAATGCCGAATGCTGCTTTTTGCTTTGCCCGTCACGACAAAATCATACCATGTTGCCGAAGGATGTGCGCTCGGGGCACGGATAATTTCAACCGTTTGTCCGCTCTTTAATATGGTGCTCAGTGGCATCAGTTGCTTATCGATTTTAACGCCAACGCAACGGTGTCCAATATCCGAATGAATCGCATAAGCAAAATCAACCGCAGTAGCCCCTTCTGGCAACTCAAGAATTTCACCCTGAGGCGTAAACACATAGACATCATGCGGAAATAAGTCTGTTTTGACTGTTTCAATAAAATCCAAGGAGCTGTCAGAATTTTTTTGTAATTCTAACATCGTGCTAATCCATGCTCGCGTATGCAAATACACGTGATCGGAGATTTTTTCGCCTGATTTATATAACCAGTGAGCCGCAATACCATGTTCCGCCAGTTGATCCATCGCTTCTGTTCGAATTTGAATTTCCAAGGGAACACCATACGACGTAAATAATGTCGTATGTAAGGATTGATAGCCATTCGATTTAGGAATAGCGATATAATCCTTAAAACGTTGATGCATCGGCTTATACAGCGTATGAAACGCCCCTAACACCCGATAACACATGTCGACGGATTCAACGACAATACGAAAGCCATAAATATCCATGACTTCTGAAAACGATAACTGCTTTTCCCGCATTTTTTTGTAAATGCTATAGACATGTTTTTGTCGACTCGAAATTTTGGCGGGGGGCAATTGGCATTCCAGCAAGCGATCATTCAGACTTTTCTCGATATCACTCAGAATACCACTCCGATTTCCGGTCACTTTTTTAACCGTTTTCTGTAAGACGCGATAACGATTCGGATATAACGCTTCAAAGCCCAACTCTTCGTACGCAACGCGAATTTCATTAATACCGAGACGATTTGCGATCGGGGCATAAATCTCTAATGTCTCCCTGACAATTCGATGCCGTTTTTCTTCGGGGACAGCCTCTAAAGTACGCATATTGTGAAGACGATCGGCGAGTTTGACTAAAATAACACGAATATCCTTCGCCATCGCCATAATCATTTTTTGAAAATTTTCAGCTTGTGCTTGAGCCCTTGTTTCAAACTCAATCGACGTCAGCTTGCTCAAGCCATCGACCAAATCAGCGACTTCATCGCCAAACAGGCGAACCAGTTGTTCTTTTTGAACCAATGTGTCTTCTAATACGTCATGCAACAAAGCCGCAATAATGGTCTGTTGATCCAATCGCATCTTAGCTAAGATCATCGCAACAGCGACGGGGTGAACAATATAGGCTTCGCCCGTATGACGAGTTTGATCGGCATGCGCATGAGCCGCAAACTCATAGGCATGCGCAATACGCCCTACACTGTCTTGGGCGAGATATTTATCGAGCTCTTTACGTAATTTTTTAAAATACTTCAATCCAGTGCACGCTCCCTATGACAATACTCTAGACAGACTCATCTTCAGATTTTTTAATTTCACGCGCAAATTTTTCTTCGATCGTTTCTTCAACGTCATCAAAAACAACATGGCCAGCAGCGATTTCACGCAATGCAACGACCGTTGCTTTATCATTTTCCCAATCAACAACCGCATCTTTGCCATTTAAAGCTAAATCACGCGCACGCTTGGCGGCAACCAAGGTCAATTCAAAACGATTAGGAATAACTTTTAAACAATCTTCAACAGTAACTCGAGCCATAATATCTCCACTCTAACAAAAAGTAATAGAACAGTTTACTTGACTATAGCAATTTCGACAACAATTCTCGATGACGAGTTTTTTGCGCGTCAATCCTTAAACGGGTTGCCATAACAATCGACATTAAGTCACGCGTTGCCACTTCAAAATCTTCGTTGATAATGACATAGTCATATTCCGTATAATGCGCCATTTCATCTCTGGCTTTATCCATACGTTGTTGAATAACAAGCGGAGAATCTTGTTGTCGTGCACGCAGACGTGCTTCTAAGGTTGGGAGGGAGGGAGGAAGTATAAAGATTGTTTGACAGGAGGGAAAGGTTAAGCGAAGTTGCCGAGCCCCCTGCCAATCAATCGCTAAAAACAAATCCAATCCTTGCTGTAAACGTTCGTTTACCCACGATTGGGAGGTCCCATAATAATGCCCAAAGACAGTCGCCCATTCTAAAAATTCACCAGACTCACGCAATTGAATAAATCGCTCTTCGGTAATAAATTGATAGTGAACACCATCAATTTCATCGGCGCGCTGAGGACGGGTCGTCAATGACAAAGAAGCGGCAATATTCGGCATGCTTTCAATTAAAGCCCGAGCGAGACTTGTTTTCCCTCCCCCTGACGGTGAGGAGAGAATAAATAAAGTACCAGACATTCCATCAACCCTTTAATTGTTTCAATCGCTCAATAATCGCTGTTGATTTAACGCCATCGACTACCCCGCCTAACACAACAACTTTCCCACCATAAGCAGTGACAATATCTGCACCAACCACCCCTTCTAGGCCATAATCACCGCCCTTAGCCAACACATCGGGACGCAATGCCGTTAACAATCGATTAGGCGTATCGTCAGACATGGAAATAACCCAGTCCACCGCTTGTAGCCCCGCAAGAACAGCCATACGATGCTCCGCTTTATTGACGGGGCGACCGGGGCCTTTCAACCGAGTAATGGAGGCATCATCATTAACCGCAACAATTAAACAATCACCTTGCTGACGCGCAAGCGTCAAATATTCGACATGCATGGCATGCAAAACATCAAAACAACCATTGGTAAAAACAATTTTTTTGCCACGGGCACGCGCCTCTTGTAGACGGAGCATTAAGGTGTCTTCATCAACAACACCAGAATGATGATCTCTATCGCCGTGGATAGCCTGCTGTAATTCTTGAACACGGAGTGTTGCCGTTCCTACTTTACCAATAACAATACCCGCCGCGGCGTTTCCAAATTCTACCGCTGTTGTCAAAGGATAATTTACCGCTAAGGCAGCCGCAATTGTCGCTATCACAGTATCACCGGCTCCGGTGACATCAAACACCTCTCGCCCGCGCGCGGGGAGATAATATTCAGGACGTTCTTTCTCAAGCAAGGTCATCCCTTCTGCACCTCGCGTGACCAATATCGCCGAAAAATCACCGTCATGCAGACATTGCCGCCCTTTTTCGATGAGATCTGATTCATTCAACACATCACCCACCGCCGCTTTAAATTCTTTGAAATTTGGCGTTAAGAGTGTAGCGCCACGATAAAATGACAAATCGTGGTGTTTAGGGTCAACTAAGATAGGAATGTTTTTTGCGCGCGCTGCCTCAATAAATAAACGCACATTCGGGCGCAACACCCCTTTCGCATAATCCGACAAAACAACGATATTCGCCCAATCCAGATGCTGTTGAAACTTCTGTCGAATGGGTTCTTGTGTGCTGAGCTGTAAAGGCTGTTCAAAATCCAAACGTAATAGCTGTTGATTTTGACTTAAAATTCGCTGCTTAACGATAGTTTGAATATAATCAAGTTTCAAGAAATCTGTCATCACGCCAGCCGCATGAAGCTCTGCTTCTACATCACCAGCACTCGGATCGTCCCCCGTCACCGAAACAAGTCGGACTTCGCCACCCAGCGCAGCAATATTCAAAGCAACATTAGCCGCGCCACCAGGCCGTTTTTCAACCGAATGAATATTCACGACAGGAACCGGTGCTTCAGGAGATATTCGTTGCGTTGATCCCAAATAATAGGTGTCCAACATCACATCGCCCAGCACTAATACTTTCGCTGCATTAAAATTAATAGTCATCTCTTAACAGATCTCGCTATGGTTGAAGACACGAGGCCGCATTGCATAAGGTCGAAAAGGCTATTTCGCTTTTTGTCGTACTGAGCGCGATAGGCGTCATCGAATAATATAATCCTAATTTTTCTATATAGGCAGGGTTGATATTGTTATAGACAATATCTTTCATTAATTTACCCAACGGAGATTGGGGGTTAAACGGAAAAGTGATGGTGAGGGTTTCAATAGGAGAGGGTTTGACATAAAAAAGCAATTGACTCGGTTTATTATGATCGGTATTACCCTGACTACAAGAATTTCCACCACATTCTGACGATTGATCACACATAAAATAAGCATAGGTTGTGTAGGAAACATTAGGGTCTTCAATACCCAAGCTGTTTCCGGAACTGTCTAACTTTACACCGATACTGTATAAGCCTGATGTCATGATCACAGATGAATTATCTGCAAGATTAGTGACCAAATCTTTTTTTGCATAGTTACAGTCAACATGATCATACCTATCGTAATCAACATCACAAACACAATCTGAGTTATACCCCTTCGATTTATCAAGTGCATTACAGCAATCGAGAGCACAAGTATTACCATTAGAGTAACCATCAGAACCAAGCCTACAATCCCAACAGCAATTGTTTCCCCACTTCCCACAAATGACTTTACAACCATAATAACAACGGTAATCACTCATGCTTAATTTAGCACTACTCACATTAGAAGAATCTTTTTTCAAAATGACCGTAAATTGTGATCCAGTATTTTTTGCGTTAGATTGAGCAATAAATCGAATGGATGTATCAATCGCATCTCGATTGGCATCATCGATTTTTTCTCCCGTCACAGTAAATCGAATAACGCCTGGCTGAGAAGAATCGATTGGACCGATAACACCGGTTGTTGAGGTAGGGGTATAAGAAGCATCTTGAACAAAGTCAAAAGTTGTTTGATTATAGATGGTTACTTTTAACACATTACTTCCTTCGCTCGCTGGCCTTGCATCTTTCCAGATAGTATGTCCACAACTAGAAGTGACTTTACAACCAGCACATGCCGAGTAAGTTACTGGAGATACAAATAACCAAGCAAGGACAATATAGAATATTTTTTTCAGCATCCTCAAACTCAAATAACGAAATCTTAACGCGATTTTCACGTATTTCTTGTTATTTTTCAACCAAGAAAAAAATAAGGTATCTATTCAGCATGTTTTACAGTTACTCAATAATATGTCATCCTGGCCATGGATTGGCCAGGATCCAGCACGATGAGAATTGCTATTTAACGCTCATCTCTTAACACTTTCGCTTGCGCACTTTTTTCTTGGGGTAAACGTCCGCCTCTCCAACTGGTCGTGTTTTAAATCGTCGATATTGCCACAAATATTGTTCGGGATGCTCTCGAATTAGCCGTTCCATATGATCATTAATTCGACCCACATCATCTAAAATACTCTCGCTCGGGTAATTTTCCACAGGGGCACTAAATGACAATTCATAACCCGATAAATCAGCACGTCGATACGCATGCGCAACAATCACTTTTGCTCGTCCAAGCTTGACCAACTTTGGCACACTTGCCACCGATGCCGTTGGAATATTAAAAAAATTCGCAAAAACACTGTGTTTTTTACCCGCATCAATATCCGGTAAAAACAATAAACGCCCGCCATCTCGCAACAAACGAATCATCGCCTTACCCTGTGTGCGAGGAATCAACGAGACGAAATTAGCAGATAAATGCTTTTTATTCATATATTCAATCACCGGCTTGCGATGAGGTCGATAGACAGCGGATAAGTCACGAACTTGCAAAGACAACAAACGCCCAACAATCTCCAAGACATGATAATGCGGCACCACAATTAACACACCTTGATCCCCACACGCCTGTAAAAAATCAGGATTCTGTAAGTGTAACAATCCTCGCAAACGTTTTTCTGAGGCAAAGCAGGAAAAAACTGTTTCTAACATAGCCATCAACAAGGATTGGTACGATCGACGCATGAGGCTAACACGCTCACTTTCTGCTTTTTCAGGAAAACATAAACGCAAGTTAATTAATGTCACTTCTCGATTGTAATGCGGAATAAAACTCGCGACATAGCCTAACCCTTTCCCCATGCGCATAAACCATCCATAAGGAAGTTGTACGAGGAGCCATAGCATCCCTAACAACAACCAATATATCGCGTGTTTTGGATGAAAAAGCGCTTTATTCATCATGCAACCACTGCGCAATTTGGTGCGCGTAATAAGTGATAATCGCATCCGCACCGGCTCGCTTAAAACCGAGCATGGTTTCCATCACACAGGCTTTTTCATCTATCCAACCGTGTTGTGATGCGGCTTTCAGCATCGCATATTCCCCACTGACCTGATAAACAAAGGTAGGCATTAAAAATTGCGATTTAACCCGATACACCATGTCCAAATAAGGCAAACCAGGTTTTACCATCACCATATCTGCCCCCTCTTGAATATCTAACGCCGCCTCGTGTAAACCTTCATCACCGTTGGATGGAGAGACTTGATAAGAAAATTTATCCGCTTTGCCTAAGGCTCCTTTAGAACCCACCGCCTCTCGAAACGGCCCATAAAAACTGGAGGCATATTTTGCACAGTACGCCAAAATCATGACCTCTGAAAAGGTGTTTTCCTCCAACGCTCGCCGAATCACGCCAATACGCCCATCCATCATGTCAGAAGGAGCTAGTATATCCACTCCCGCCCGCGCGCAACAGAGAGCTTGTTTCACTAAAACATCGACTGTTTGATCATTGAGAATCATACCATTGCGATCCGTAATACCGTCTTGACCATGACTGGTATAGGGATCTAACGCAATATCCGCAATCACCCCCAAGGAAGGAATCGCTTCTTTTAATGCACGAATCGCGCGGGGAATTAACCCTGAATCATTATAGGCTTCTTTAGCATCGAGGGTTTTTTTGTCAGCCGCAATACAGGGAAATAACGCCACTGCTTGAATTCCCAACGCATGACACCCTTGCGCTTCTTTCACTAAGTGATCAATACTCAAACGTTCAATAGCAGGAAGTGAAGGAATGGGCTCGCGAATATTCTGACCTTCCAACACAAATAACGGATAAATAAGATCATTCACCGTCAGTTGATGTTCAGCCACCAATCGACGCGCGAACGGCTGTTGACGAATGCGACGCAAACGTCGTAGAGGATAGCAACTCGTGATGAGCATCGATACTTTTCCAAGAGTAAAAAAACGTGTATCGTAACACACATGATAATTAATTTTAACCAAATGAACCACGATTGGCCGCAGCGCCGGATCGGCAAACAGCACGATGTCTGCCGCGCGGTTGGCTTGCATCGATACACAAACCTACAGATTGCGGATGCCACGGCAGGACTGGCGCGTGATGCTTTTATTTTTGCAAAATTGGGAGCCAACGTCACGATGATCGAACGTCATACGGCGATTGCAGCCGCTATTCAACAAGCACTCGAGGCCTGCGAAGACATTGACCTTAAATCACGTTTACAGTTTTATCATCACGATAGTCGAGAATTCTTAAAACACAGCGACGAGTATGATGTGATTTATTTGGACCCTATGTTTCCGAGTGATAACAGAACGGCTTTAGCAAAAAAAGACTTGCAAAGATTACAGGCCATCGTTGGGCACGATAGCGATAGTGATGAGCTGTTGGATCTCGCTAAACATAAAGCGAGAAAACGAGTTGTCGTCAAACGTCATAAATACACCCCCTACCTCGACGCACAAACACCTAGTCTCAGTATTAATGGTAGCAGTATGCGTTACGATATTTACCTCATGCAGGCATCATGAGTCATCCTCAGGTTCTTTGTATCATGGGGCCAACTGCCTCGGGAAAAACAGATCTTGCGCTCAAACTTGCGGATGAATTACCCTGCGACTTGATCAGCGTAGACTCTGCGATGGTTTATCGCGGTTTAGACATTGGCACCGCAAAACCTGACCGCATCACATTAGAAAAATATCCCCATGCACTGATTGATATTTGCGATCCAACTACGCCTTACTCTGGGGCACAATTTCGAGAAGATGCCTTACGCTGCATCGCTAACGCTCTCGCGCGTCAACGCTTACCGGTACTCGTCGGTGGGAGCATGATGTATCATCATATTCTACAACAAGGAATCGCTCAATTACCCAGTGCCGATCCTGACACACGCCATAAACTGCAAGTATGGGCGAATACCGCTGGTATTGAAGCATTACACGACCAATTACAGGATATTGACCCCCTCGCCGCAAAACGTATCCACCCGAATGATCAACAGCGGATATTCCGTGCGTTAGAAATTTTTTTCATCTCCGGAAAACGACTCTCGGATTATTGGCAGGAACAAACGCTGCAAAAACCAACATATACATTCGTCACTATTGGTTTAGATGTCGAGCGCGCTCTGTTACGTGAACGCATCGCACAACGCTTTTATCAGATGCTAGACAACGGTTTTATGACGGAGGTCGAACGACTCTATAAAACACCCGAACTACACAACAACTTACCCGCTATAAAATCAGTGGGGTATGCGCAAGCGTGGGCATATTACGAAGGGAAAATCAGTTATGACGCCATGGTGGAACAGATTATCCACATCACCCGCCAATGCGCTAAACGTCAAGTGACATGGCTCAGACGATTTCCAAATGTCCACTGCTTACAGGCTGATGATAAGAAAACATTAAGAAAAATCGTCTACTATTTGGTCAAATAAATTATTTTGACTCACATTATGTTTGGTCTCACCCCAGAAAATCTGCCTACAAAGATTGAAGAGCTTAGGCAAACGATGACGAGAGCCCTAAGATCAGAATATACGGTGCGAATGGTCAGTTATAATGCCGCTAATAACGACCATCACGATGCGATTGCCGAGATGGCATCAGAAATTTTTCCAGAGCGGCTCTCGGAAGAAAAAAAAATACAACCTGCAATATTCATTTATGCCGGACAAGAATCGGTTCCTTATGACAAAAGTTCTATCCCTGATCGCATCATTGGTCACGTTAATAGTACAACTTACTCACAGTCTCCATACACAACACGCTTGTACCATTATCAAAGCGTTTTTACAAAACCACTCGATATTTTGTCTCACAGCGGAAACGCAAGAACTGAGCTCTTTATTGCCTTCGATCCAACGCAAATTTCCCCTGACGATATTAGGATTTTGAGCACTGGAAAATCTGTAGATGATGGCTTGCTTCACTTTGACCACAAAGGCGGCGTTTATGCGCTCTTAGGGATTCGCACAACACTAACTGCCGTCTCATCCGTTCACCTCGATTCTTTTGACCCAGAAAACGCACGATCTCAGCTTAACAGGCTGACGAACACGATAAGAACCGATGCTCACAACCACTATCTAACCATACATAATTCGGTTTATATCGGAGACTTCAATATACGTGTTAAGCGAGGAAAAAATAATATCGAGGAATCTGTTCATGAGTGGCTACATCGAGCTGACCCTTCCTTAACGCCCTATCCATACCCGGCACAAACACCCACCTATGGCACTCCGTCGAGTCCGCAGAATAAGAAGCGACCTGAGCATGAAAACCATGGCAGACTAGACCATATTGTGTACTCAGAAAATGCTGTTCATCTCAAGTTACCGAATGCGAAAGCTTGTATACAAGACAGAGAGCCCAAACATGCCAACAACTCTCCTATATCCGATCACAAAATGATTGTGGGTGATATGGTGATAGACACCAAGCCCTGCGAATTCCAACATCCACTGATGGTCACGATTCAGGATCCTATTAATGAGTTAGAAAGACTATGTCGACAGTGGCTCGCTGAGAGCAATAATCTACCAGCTATCAACCTATTAAATGACCAAATAACGCTGATTATTGAGGCGTTAAAGGGAGTAGAGGGATACAGCACCGATCCATCAACACGCATTTCTTCTCACGTCGTCAATATTTTCTATTGCGCTTGTTTATTAGGGCAATATGTTACCGAGGTAAATCTGCAGAATAATCAACAACCTTTAGAAATAATCGACCCTGCAGATTATTTTATGATACAAATTTTCAAGCAATTACTCGGTGGTGAGAGGAATCACTATCCTGTCTCCAACAGTCTCCATAATGCCCCCTTAGAACGTATAGCGTTTTTACAACCATTGGCAAAAAAATTCAAAGAACATACTGTCCGTCATGCCGGTTGCGTCATAACCAGAGATGAAAATGATAGCGATAATTACAAACTCAAATATCTTGGTTTTTTTAACAAAATTCTTGATTCTTTCACTGAGTGTGAAAAAAATAATGCATATTTTTATTAGAATTCAACAAGCATAACATGAATATCCATCTCATTGCTGCGATAGATTTAAACCGAGGTTTGGGCGCACAAGGCCGATTGCTATATCATTTACCCCGTGATTTAGCCTATTTCAAAGCAAACACGCTACATCAAACCGTCTTAATGGGGCGAAAAACGTTTGAATCTATTGGCAAAGCGTTACCGCAGCGTCACAATATTGTCTTAACTCGCGGAGAAAAATTTTTTGCACCTGGGTGCACTCTTGCAGATTCTCTGGAAACTGCACTGTCTTTGGTTCCGAAAAATACAACCCTGTGGGTTATTGGCGGTGCAGAAATTTATACGCAATGCTTACCTATTGCCACAAAAGTTTTTCTCACACAGATTCATCATTCCTTTGATGAGGCGGATACCTTTTTCCCAGAGTTACATCCCGAACGCTGGCAAAAAGTATCATCGGAATTTTATGACGTTAGCGATAAGAACCGATATCCGATTACTTTTGAAGTATATGCAATTTCTAGATGCAGCTGATTTAAATTTGTGAATTTTTTATCTGCGTTGCCGTCATGGCAAGTACTCGAAGCCATCCATTTTGTAAAATTAAAATAGATTGCCGCGTCGCTAACGCTCCCTGCAGAGACTGAGTGTTTCCCAAACCCTTGTTATCGTCATTGCGAGGAGCGTTAGCGACGCGGCAATCCATCTTAACTTTATTCAAAGTTGCACATAATGATAGGTGATTTAGAGCAAACAAGCCCTATACACTTTTCAATTGTGCTGTAAAATTGATGATAGCCATCTGCGATTCAATCCATTGTTCGGCTTCTTGCAAAATGACACTTGTTTTTTTATTTTCAACAGAAATACATGGGCCAATCCGAACCGATATCGTTCCTGGTTGTTTAATAAATCCTTTTTTTCGCCAACATTCTCCTGAATTAAGGGCAATCGGAAGAATAGGCGCGCCCGTTTTGCTCGCTAACATCGCGCCGCCGACTTTGTAGTCAGGCTCAGCACCTGGCGATTGACGCGTCCCTTCAGGAAACACAAAATGCATAATCCTTGCTTTAAACGCTCTTCCCCCTGCTGATTTAATGCATTTAATGCCGCACGACCGGCATTGCGATCAATCGCAATTGGTCGCAGCGCTTTCAAACCCCAACCAAAAAAAGGAATACGCAACAATTCTTTTTTAAGAATAATCGACATATGCGGGAAATAATAAAGCAAAAATAAAGTTTCCCACGTTGATTGGTGTTTGCTAAAAATAATAAAACGATTATTGCTCGGAATATTGTCACGACCTTGAATCGTGTAATGAATGCCGCATAAATATTTCGCCACGTGAACAACAAGAAAACCGTACTGACGCGCCAACCAACACGCAAGATCAGGAAACTTAACCAAACATGAACACGTGAAGCCATAAAAAATGGTTAACATGATCATGATGAACGAAAAAAGCAAGGATGCAAAAAACGAAAAATAATCATAGTCACTTTCCTAATAAATGATGAACAAATTCACTCAAACTCGCATAAGCCTCAATATTCGCCGATATTATTTTTTTATGGCCGACTGCGACGGGTAATGTTCCCACGGATTTTGCAGCCTCAATATCGCGAGGGGAATCACCAACAAAACAGGCCTCATTCGGCAATACAGAAAAGTATTGCAACGCCTGCTTGAGGAGTCCTGGTCTTGGCTTGCGGCACCCACACCCATCATCGGGTCCGTGAGGACAATAAAATATTTGATCGATATACCCACCATAAGCCATTAACGCAGATTCCATCTTTTCGTGAATATGGCGCAACGTTTGTTCCGTAAAATACCCACGAGCGATGCCGGATTGATTGGTTGCAACGGCAACTTTAATGCCTGCATCGTTTAAACGCGCAATGGCCTCTAAACTCCCTTCAATAGGATGCCACTCATCAGGCGATTTAACATACGCATCGGAATCGATATTAATGACACCATCACGGTCTAAAATAACAAGCTTAATCATGTGGCAACTGTAATTCGGATAAATCGCCACACTGCAAAAAAAGCTCCCGCAACTGTTTGAGCAAACTGAAACGATTATGACGCACTTGTTGATCCTCTGCCATTACCATCACTTCATCAAAAAACTGATCAATGATTGGTTTCAGCCGAGCGAGCATCCCCAACGCCGATGCATAATCAAGCTGCTGAAGCCGAGGGAGAATATTTTTTTGTGTTTCGTTGATTGCGTTAAATACGCTTATTTCTATCGATTTTTCCACATAGTCATTTGAAAAAGTCCGAATACCGATCACGCTATTTTTATTTTTTTCTAAAATATTTTTGACTCGTTTGTCAGCCTGCACAATACTCAACGCATCCGGATGTGACTTGAACGATTGCAGTGCATTCGCCCATTCAACGATATGATGCAACGGCTGAGTCAGTAGTTCAGGAAGCGCATGAATAACGTCACTTGGAATATTTTTTTCTAATAAAACGCTTTTTACCCGCTCATGAAAAAACAGAAACACCTGTGTTGATGGCGACGCAAACGACTCTGGAAAAACAGCTATCGCATCTCTCACTAGTCCATCAATAGTCACCGATAATGTATTGTCAATCACTATTTTTATCACGCCCAACGCAGCGCGTCGCAAACCAAACGGATCTTTATCCCCCGTTGGCAAACAACCGATGCTAAAAAACCCAACCATGGTGTCTAAACGATCTGCTAACGCCAGAATAACGCTAATCGGTGATGTTGGAAGATGATCACTAGAAAAACGCGGCCAATAATACTCTTCTATCGCACAGGCAATCTCAGACGGTTCTCCCGAATGCAACGCGTAATATTTTCCCATCGTTCCTTGCAATTCAGGAAACTCACCGACCATCTGAGTAAATAAATCCAATCGACATAAACGTGCGGCACGTTCAACGGATGCCGATAAACCAGCATCACCCTTGAGGTGAACCACGAGTCGCTTTGCGAGTGCGACGACACGATCAACTTTATCTTGTAATGTTCCTAACTTTTCTTGATAAATCGTTGTGGCTAATCGTCCCGAATAATCAAGTAAAGGCGTTTTGAGATCGGACTCATAAAAAAACTTAGCATCAGACAAACGTGCGCGCATCACACGTTCATTTCCACGGACAACGGCGGTTTCATCATCACTGTGCACATTACTCACGGTGATAAAATACGGTAATATCTGCCGAGAATGATCAGCAATGGCAAAGCATTTTTGATGACCTTGCATACTCGCCATTAAAGCTTCTTTGGGAACATTCAAAAATGCTGGATCAAAACGACATAATAGCACTTTGGGCAATTCGACAAGGGCTGTTATTTCATCGAGCAAGTCATCATATTCTTGTTGTTGAGTGATAGCGATCTGTAAGGTGGGACGATCTAACACGTCACGTAATGCATCTAATATCACGTCTATTTGCTGAAGAATAATCGCTTTTCTTTCATTGCGATCAACAATAACACAGCCTTTTTCTTCTAATTCAACCGCATAGTTTTTAGGAAAGCTAATGTCAATACGACCGCGGGATAATTGACGGTGCCCCTGAGTGCATCGAGAAGTTTGTTTACCAAAAAATTCCGCAGGAATCACCTGTTCGCCATATAACAACATCACCGAATGCACGGGACGTATAAATGAAAATTCATGATCACCCCAACGCATGGCTTTGGGAATAGGAAGATCATTTAAGGCTTTTTTTACAATGTCTGGAATTAACTGCGTAATAGGCAGCCCTACTTTTTCACCAGCATAGTATAAACAAACACCTTTATCTGTTTCTATCGTTTGCAGCTGTTCGCGTGTAATGCCACAAGACCGTAAAAATCCTTCGCCGGCAGGGGTTAACTGTTGCTCCGCATCAAAGGCGTGTGCGACAGAGGGACCTTTTCGTTCCATTTTTTGTGGCGGTTGTTGGTCTGCCAATGATTCAACCATCAACGCTAACCGACGTGGGGTAGCAAACGAGCGGATGCCAGAAAAAGCCAATTGATGCTCACTCAACTGTTGTTCAACACTTTGTAAAAAAGCGTCTTCTAAACGTTGCAAACGTTTTGGGGGGAGTTCTTCCGTCAATATTTCAATCAGCAAATCATGGGACGCCATTATTGATTATCCTTATGTTTAACTAATGGAAACCCGAGTGTTTCACGAACAGCATGATACGCCATAGCCACCTGTTTTGTCAGTGCACGAATACGTAAAATATATCGCTGCCGCTCACTCACAGAAATGGCTTGACGGGCATCCAATAGATTAAAAATATGGGAGGCTTTCAAGGCTAACTCATAAGCCGGTAACGATAATCCCTTAGTCAGCAAATCGTGACAATCAGACTCATAGTCTGCAAAACGCTGGAATAAAACATCAACATTCGCCTGTTGAAAATTATAAGCGGATTGTTCAATTTCATTGTGTTTAAAGATATCACCATAAGTGACAGGCCCACTCGGTGTATGTGTCCATAAAATATCAAAAATACTGTCCACACCTTGAATCGCCATCGCGATACGTTCAAGACCATACGTGATTTCACCGAGCACGGGCTTACAGGGTAACCCTCCCACCTGTTGAAAATAGGTAAACTGAGTCACTTCCATCCCGTTATACCAGACTTCCCAGCCCAATCCCCATGCCCCCAAGGTAGGCGATTCCCAATTATCTTCAACGAAGCGAATATCATGAACATTCGCATCAATACCAATATCCGCGAGCGAATCAAGATACACGGTTTGGATATTCTCAGGAGAAGGTTTCATGACCACTTGAAATTGATAATAGTGTTGGACTCGATTAGGATTTTCTCCATAACGTCCATCTGTGGGCCGACGCGAGGGTTGGACATAGGCCGCATACCACGGTTCAGGGCCAATCGCTCGAAGAAAAGTCGCTGGATGAAATGTTCCTGCACCGACTTCTAAATCCAAAGGTTGCATAATCACACAACCTTGTTTAGACCAATAGTGTTGCAAACGTGCAATCAAGTCTTGAAAAGAAAGAACCATCATCATCACCTTTTCGATAATACTTTTTTGATCACAAAACGTGGACGTTTTCTTACTTCGAGATAAATACGCCCGACATATTCACCCACAATGCCGACGCTAAATAATAATAACCCCAATAAAAGGAATTGAATCGCAAAAAGGGTAAATAAACCATCCGCTTCTGGCCCAATCACAAGACGGCGTATCACCATGTAGATAAAAAACAAAAAGCTTAAAATAGAAACGCTCATCCCTGTAAACGTCACCCATTGTAAGGGGGCGGAAGAAAAACCCGCCATTAAATCAAAATGTAACCGCAACAATCGCGCAAGACTGTACTTAGAATAGCCTGAATGACGCTGAGCATGTTTAACCGCAACAAACCCAGGCGATGAGGCATAACTATACGCCAACGCAGGAATAAATGTCGATTGCTCTTTGCTCATCAACATGAGATCAACGACGCGTCTATCATACGCTCGCAGCATAGAACCTTGATCCTGCAAACGAATCCCCGTTGTTTTTGCACGGATCCAGTTGTTAATACGCGACGCATAACGCCGAAACGCATTATCCTGACGGCCTTGGCGAACGCCTTCAACAATATCATGACCTTTCGCCATCTCTTCTAATAATGCAGGAATTTCTTCAGGAGGATTCTGCAAATCAGCATCTAAAGTAATCACTGTCTGGCCAATACTTTGCTCAAACCCCGCCATAATCGCCATGTGTTGACCAAAATTTCCATTGAAATGAACGATGCGAACATGTTCTGGATCTTGATGATAGAGCTGATCTAATAATTGTTCTGACTGGTCACGACTGCCATCATTAATGAAAATAATCTCATAAGAATGCGGCAAGAGAGCTAAAACACGCTGCAAACGATCATATAAGAGAATAATATTCTGCGCTTCATTGTAAACAGGAATAACAACGCTTACATCCATAACATGGCCTTTAGATATGCAAAAGCAAGGATTATCCTAGAATCAACGGCCAAAATCTACGTCAACCCGGAGAATATGGCACAAAAAAAGTGTCATAATAATATTTTAACTCCGCAATCGATTCTTTAATATCATCCAATGCTCTATGGGCAGATTGTTTTTGAAACACCAACTCTGGACGCCAGCGTCTCGCGAGCTCTTTGACCGTACTCACATCGATATGACGATAATGACAGAACTTCTCTAACCGAGGCATATAACGTGCCAAAAACAGTCTATCTTGATAGATACTATTGCCACATAACGGAGATTCTCCCGCCGCTAAAAACCGCGCTAAAAAATCCAGTGTGGCCTGTTCGGCGTCAAGCACTGTGGTACGGCTATCGCGCACCCGCTGGACAAGCCCAGACGCCGTATGATGCTCGGTATTCCAAGCATCCATGCCCGCTAATAACGATTCAGGCTGCGCAATCGCAAACACCGGCCCTTCAGAAAGAATATCTAATTGATTGTTGGTGATGAGGGTTGCAATTTCAATAATACGATTGTGCTCTACATCCAAACCGGTCATTTCTAAATCAAGCCAAATCAGATAATCAGAGGGTTTTTGTGGTATTGTCATTTTTTAATTAGGCATTAGATTATTTTTCAGTGTGCGGATACTAGCATTATTTCGTCATTCTGTTAAATCTGTTATTCTGCGCGCTATTATTCATCAGCACTCAGTAAGACATCATGAACACACTTTTTTCTGCCTTAATGATTCTTAGCGGCTACTTATTTGGGTCTATTTCCAGTGCCATTGTGTTGTCGCGTCTTTTAAAACTGCCCGATCCACGAAAAGCTGGATCAGGCAACCCTGGCGCAACCAATGTATTACGTGTGGGCGGAAAACTCGCGGGGGCGTTAACCTTATTAGGCGACGTATTGAAAGGATTGATTCCTGTACTGACCGCACGCGACATGCAGTTTTCAGAAAATATTATCGCTCTAACCGCGATGGCTGCATTTTTAGGACATTTGTACCCGATTTATTTCGGCTTTAAAGGGGGGAAAGGCGTCGCGACTGGTCTGGGTGTCTTGCTTGGCTTAAGCCCTGTAATTGCAGGAATCGTTTTTGGGATTTGGCTATTGATCCTCGCCCTATTTCGTTACTCTTCTTTAGCCGCTATCACGGCCGTCACCATCGGTTGGTTTTATGCGTGGAGTGAATTATCACCTGAAAAATTGAGCGTCTATACCATCCTCATGATCGCTATCTTATGGCGACATCGCGCAAACATAACGCGACTGCTCGGTGGCCAAGAAACAACGATTGGCAAACGTTAATCCTAGTTAATACGGACTGATCATATTTTAAGCATTTCTTAAGAATATCAACTTATAATTGACCAACATTTGGTAAAAAAACGAGAAGTTCATGAGATATGATCTAGATCCACAAGACGCCGTACAACAACGAAATACTCCAAGCCTAGTGAACAAATATTACGGCTTTATGCATGCTGCCACCCGTGAGTTGCCAACTATCTTTCAGTTTGGTTTTGCCTGTTTAGCGCTAACCACTCTGACAGCAACACTATCACATAAATCGAGATATGATGATACTGTTCAGGATTATGACGAACAAACGGCTTATAACCTTGCCAACGATTATATGATGAGAAAACCTGAATCAGCCATGTATTCGATAGTCGCTTCAACGCTAGCGATCGCAGGCTTGGTATTCGTTGCAAAAGTGGGAACTTTAATGTATCTCCATACAAGAAACATCATAAATCTGAGTCAACCAAAGACGCCACAACAAAGAATACAACAAGGTTTAGCTAATCATCCTGTTGTCACCCACTACTATACCGCGGATCCGGACCGTGACAACACATTGCTCTCTGGCATAAGGATGCTAGAAAGCGTATTTTCACCCGATCATGAGGTGGCAAAATATATACAACTAACTGCTCGCGTATTTTTGGCAACGCTTGTTATCCAAAATATAAAACAAGACTACAATAATTATGAAAATTTCGATACGTACGCAAACGAAGAGTACAAGTACCTTGTTGATCAAAATGCCTGTACTGTTATACTTCCTGAGCAAACCGGCTATGAAGAAACACTAAAAGAATTATGTGATGCCAAATCCTTTTACGTTGCGGCTCAAAAAGCTTATGGCGACTATGTCAAGAATAGCGCTCAAACCGGTAAGTTTTTTTTTAGAAGCGAGTCTTGTCATTCTTGGATCAATCACATTCATTGATTGTCTCTTTCGATATTGGGGTAAATATACAGATAACGCAGGGCGTTCTTGTCTTCTGGATGGCATTTTAGCTGTAACAAAAAACCTAATGCCGTTTTTGCTGCTTGCAATGATATCTCATGCCTATTTCACTGATTTTACTGTTGCGATGACCGATACTGTCTCCGAATATAAGGACATATACGACGACTTTTATAAATACGCCCTCAATGCGCTGGAAAACCCTGAACCCGAAGATTACGCAAAAGGCTACGCGTATCAATGGTTTTTAGGAACCGTCAATGGCTCACAACTTAAAAACGCCATCGCTTTCAGCACCCTGTTTCTCGCCGCTGCTGGGATTAATTTTCTTTATGAAATAATCAAAACCATCTCTTTAGCAAGGGTAGGCGCTATAAAACTCAGTAAAACACACCCTTCAGAAGAAACACAGGCACAGTTGATACTCAGTGCTTCGGATTCTGCTGATACGGCTATTCTTACGGGTGCGGAGAAGGAACCTCTGTTTATTGGCCCCTATTTTAATAAAGGAAACAGACTCGCTGAGATACACAACACTGTTAATTACCAGATATTCCGAAAAATTCACGCATTTTTTCATGATTATTTTACGGAAGATTTCCTTGTCAGCATTGCGGACTTTATCGTACTGGCTGAAGTCTTTATCACCTTTATGATTGCCTCCCAACTAATCATTTTCGCTTTTTCGCATGAAGACATGCAATGCGAATATAGAGAAAAACTATAATGACTACTGGAATAGTTTGATGAATTGCGATCTAAGCCATGAGAAAGAAACAGCGTGTGATAGCTCGTCCGCTTATAAAGGAACGGCCTATGCAATCTATGACTGGATAGATAAACTTGATGATCGCACCGCTACATTCCTACTCACGGTACCATTTGTGGCTGGAGGTCTTAGCTTGGTTTTAGCCCCATGCGTGGCAAGCTTTTTCCCCAATCGAAATAATAATAATGGGGTAGCGCCCCAGGAACAACCATTAATGGAGCTATAAAAAAAGCGTCTTATTTTTTCATGTGCAATCGGTAATGACGCACCGTTAAGGCCGCAAAAATCAAGGTTGCCCAGCAGCCCAGTTGATTAACAAAAATATCGGACGTCGCCAAATGGAAATGATCCGGTTTGACGTTAAGAAAACTGAGCTGCGCGACCAAGACATTCAACAAATGTGCAAAATAACTCACCCAGTAATCCGCAATAATGCCTGTAATCACGCCTAACAACACGCCCAAATAAACCATCGTGAGATGCGCGGTATCTTCTAAAGATTCTGGTAACAGAAAATTGAGCAAGACAACAATCAACACCAAACTTAAAAAAAATGATATCCCTGTCGCGACGCCAAGTGACGTCGTAATCGACGCCATCGCCTTAAGCGCATGTTCTAACCATTGCACATTCATGGCGACACTCTCAATCCCCGGTAATGACTGCAACACCGCTGACAACTGATTCAGCTGATCAATGCTCGGATTAGGGGTCATCACCTTTAGCATCAACACCGCCGGTAAAGGATTGGTATTAATATAATCGTTTAATTTTTCAATCCCCGATTGTCTTTCAAACTCTTGCAAGCCCTCTTCTGCAGAAATAAAACGGAGCACTTGCGTATCGGGCCGACTATTTAAAATATCGGTCAACCCTACCGTTTGAGCATCACTGAGTTGTGGGCTCAGGTAAACAGTAATTTGCGCATTCTTGTTAAGCACATGACCCAGATCCCCCATCCCTTTTGATAAGTACATTAAGGTTAACGGTAAAGATAACAAGATAGAGGTAAAAATAACCAACACAAAAAAGCCGAACAAATGATGGCTCAGCAAATCCATCGCTTGTAATAATTCACTCATTTGGCCGCGTTTTGACTGTTTTTTTAATTTAAAATCTCTCATGATTCTCGCTCTGAAAAAATAGCTTCTACTATCGTAGCTGCATCGAAAGGTTGCATATCCTCAATACTTTCTCCTATCCCAATGAATCGAATCGGAATATCAAGATTCTTCGCGATAGAAAACAGCATACCCCCTTTGGCGCTGCCATCCAATTTTGTCATGACGATACCGGTCACGCCGATGGCCGCATCAAATTCTTTTGCCTGCTTCAGCGCATTCTGACCAATACTCGCATCCAAAACGAGAAGTACTTCATGCGGGGCTTTAGGATCAACTTTTTGCAACACACGCTTAATTTTAACCAATTCTGCCATCAACCCTTGTTGCGTATGCAAACGACCCGCCGTATCGGCTAAAAGAATATCGATTTTTTTAGCTTTGGCGGATTGCAACGCATCAAAAATAACCGATGCACTATCGGCTCCGTGCTGCTGTGCAATCACCGATACCTCATTCCGCTGTCCCCACGTGGCGAGCTGTTCAATCGCCGCGGCACGAAAGGTATCTCCAGCGGCTAACATGACAGACTTCCCCTTCGCCTTAAAGTATCGCGCTAATTTTCCAATCGTCGTTGTTTTACCTGCACCATTAATCCCCACCATCAAAATAACAAAGGGAGAATCTGATCTTGGATCAAGCACTTCCTGTCGAACGGACAGCATTTCTGTCATAATTGATTTTAATGCCTCATGCAGCGTGTCGGGCGTCGTGATTTTTTTCTGTTTAGCGACTATTGTGAGCTGCTCAAGAATATAGGCGGTTGCTTCAATGCCGACGTCTGCCATGAGCAAATGCGTTTCAAGACGCTCCAAGGTGTCATCGTCGAGCTCCACTTTTCCTGAAAACAAATCGACTAAGCCCGCAGAGAGGCGCTGCCACCAAGAAGATGGCAAATGAGCTTGTTTTTTTTTGAGAAAATTCAGCATAAATACAACTGTCCGTTAAAAGCAGCTTATCATACTCACAAACGCCCACGAGTACCACCATTCCATTCATCATAACGATGTCTTGGGAGAGCTGAGCTATTGCAATTCATGATACACCTTGATATTCTTAGCTTTCCCCTCCTCATAATATCTCCTTGTTACGTTTCAACCCCCAAATTGAAGCGTTCATCACGACATCTATTACTCATGCGTGCTCCTTTCGTGAAAAAAAGGCGATATTTTTCTGGAGGGGTTTATACAGACTCCGCATCAATCATCATCAAGAGATCTAACATTTTGATCGCTGCTTCAGCCGACTCAACGCCCACATGCCCCTTTTTTCCTCCTACTCGAGCCAAAGCCAACTCTCGTGACTGAACCGTTAATACTCCAAAAATAACCGGTAAAGATTCATCCAACATAACACGTTGACACCCCTGATTAACTTGTTGGCAAACATAGTGGTAATGATCGGTTTCACCATAAATCACGGCTCCTAATGCAATCACAGCATCATATTGTTTAGCGATACGCTGAACCATCAAAGGAATTTCAACTGCCCCAGGAACCCAAATAATCACAATATTTTCGCTTGGAAGATACGATCGCAACGTCTCTACAGCCCCTTGCAACAAAGCGGAGGTAATGTCGTGATTAAACTCACTCACAACAACCGCAACACGTTTATTTAATGATTTAACCGCTCCCGAAAAAATCTTCATTCTACTTTTCTCCGCTAAGAATATGGCCAAGTTTTGTTTGCTTTGTTTTTAAATAGCGCTCGTTTTCTTTCACTGGTGCTATAAGTAGTGGCTCTCGCCGACGGACACGAATGCCGTAAGCTTCAAGCTGCTCAATTTTATTAGGGTTATTGGTCATTAGCCGGATATTGTTTATACCCATTTTTTTTTAACATTTGTGCCGCGAGCCAATAATCCCGCTGATCTTCCTTGAATCCAAGCGCTAGATTAGCTTCTACGGTATCTAAACCTTTTTCTTGCAACGCATACGCCTCTATTTTTTTAGCTAGGCCCATTCCTCGGCCTTCTTGATTGAGGTAAATCATCACCCCTCCGTGATGAATAATCCGCTGCAATCCTTGTATCAGCTGCCCGCCACAATCACAGCGTAATGATCCCAATAAATCACCCGTAAAACAGCTGGAATGTATACGTACCAGTGCTGGTTGATTCGGCATAAAGTTTTCAGGGTAAATCGCAAGCCCCTCACTCTGATCAACAGGGTTAACAAAGGCTTGCACAGTTAATACCCCCAACGATTCCGTAGGCAAGGTAATGGTACTCGAACATGTCAAATGCTCTTCATAACGCTTACGGTATTGAGCAATATCCTGAATAGACACCATCGGAATCTTATGTTTTTCTGAAAAAGCCTGTAATGCTGGCCCTCTAGCCATCGATCCATTTTCATTCAAGATTTCGCAAATCACGGCAGGCCCTTGCATACCCGCAAGACTCATTAAGTCAACACTTCCTTCGGTATGCCCTCGTCTCGCCAATACACCTAAAGGGTTCGCAATTAATGAGGCAATATGCCCTGGCGTGACCAAATCATCCGCAAAGGCCGCTGCTTGCGTCGCGACACGAATACTGTGGGAGCGTTCCATCGCCGAAACACCGGTAGTAATCCCTTGAGCAGCGTCAAACGGCATACCAAATGGCGTATTAAAAACACTGTGGCCAGTAGTAGATAAACGACGAAGTTGCAACTGTTTGGCCTTTTCTTCTGACATACTAAAACAGACGACCCCTCTGGCATGGGTCAGCATAAAATTAATGACTTTAGGCGTCGCGTATTCTCCAGCGACAACCAAATCGCCTTCATTTTCGCGATGTTGATCATCCACGAGAATAACCATTTTGCCTTTTTTAATGGCACGTATCGCACGATTAAGCACGGTCATGACAATTCTCCTCGGTGCAGTTGGTCAAGATACTTTGCCAGCATATCGACTTCTAGATTCACTCGCGCGCCAACCACATAACTGTTCGCAACCGTGTGTTCTACGGTATAAGGAATCAGCGTCACAGAAAAACTATCGCTAAAAACATTAACCACCGTAATACTCATTCCATCGATCGTAACAGACCCCTTGGGCGCAATAAATTTGATTAGTGATTGCGGTAAACGAATGGTGAGATTATACGCGCCGTCGACAGGATTAATCGCGATAATTTCGCCTGTACTATCAACATGGCCGCTCACAAAATGGCCACCTATCCGATCGCCCACTTTTAAACACCGTTCCAAGTTCACCACACTCTCTTTTGATAACACACCTAAATTTGTTTTTTGCAGTGTTTCATCCACGATATCCACGGCTATTTGTTCATGGTTGATATCCGCTACCGTTAAACACACACCGTTTACTGAAATACTATCGCCAAGCTTGAGATCATCGCACGGAAATAAGACTTGAAAAACCAACTGCATTCTTTTATCAAACCGACGTATGGCCATAATACGCCCTAACCCTTCAACAATACCCGCGTACATACGTATCTCCTGCTGTTGTTGCGATTATTTTTTTCGTATCATCCCGCCAATGATCACGGGCGCAATATAAGCACGCACTTCATCGACAAGATTTTCACGAAAAAAAGCCTCATGTACCGTACGACCACCTTCAACTAACAAACTCAACAGGCGTTTTGCATAACAACACTGCATCAAATGCTGGAGTGACACACGGCCATCCACACTATCAACGATCCAAACCTCAATATTAGCGTCTTCACAAGCGTTTCTCCACGCTAATGATGATTGGCTCGTTGTCACCACGATTGTTTTTCCTGGGAGATCAGGCGAAAAAATAGTGAGCGACGAGGGTAACTGACCACGACTATCCAATACTAAGCGTACGGGATAGCGAGCCTCTATACCATCCTGAAAAAAACGAGTCGTTAATTGTGGATTGTCTAATAATGCCGTGTTATAACCAATTAAAATCGCATCGACTTGATGACGCAATAAATGATTGTGCTGTTGACTTTCGAGTGAACTGATCTGTCTATCATCCGTTTTTGCGGTGGTCATATACCCATCCAAGGACATGGCCCATTTACAAACAACATAGGGGCGCTGTTTTCGCATGAAATGCAAATAATAACGATTGATCTTTTCAGCCGCATCGCTTAAAAAGCCGTGCTCAACAATGATTCCTGAGGCTTCAAGCATTTGCACACCTTTCCCAGAGACCAGGGGATTAGGATCGAGATGGGCAATATACACACGTCCAACTTTTGCGGCAATTAAGGCCTCTGTACACGGAGGCGTACGACCATAATGACAGCACGGCTCTAACGTGACATAAACATCCGCCCCTTGAACCATACCTCTGACGGATTTAAGTGCCATCACTTCCGCATGGTCTGTCCCTGGCCCATTATGCCATCCTTCACCAATAATATGACCATCTTTCACGATCACACAACCAACGCGAGGATTAGGTGACGTATAAGCCATGGTTCGAACAGCTAACGATAAGGCGTGCTCCATATAATGATGCATGATGTGTCGTATCCCTTAACTGGAAATATTAATATCTCTGATTAAAATACCGTTCTTCTGCGTATTCCGCAAAAAGGCTAAACACTTTTTCAAGATGAGGATGATCATTCGTCAGATAAGATCCCTGATATTTAACCAACGGTTCATAATAGGCTAAACTTGCTACATCATTTTTGTCGATCGTGCGGCTCAAGTCTTTCTCTAGATGATTCTGAATGAGCGCCATCGCTGCCTCACTTATCTGATTTGCATTCTTATGAGTTTTTTCTGTGATCACAGGTAAGTGCGCATGCAACTGCGCCAAATGCTGACGAATCAGTGAATATTCACAGTCTAAAATAGGTCCCTTTCGATATAAACAGTATAAAGCTAAGGCATAAGGAGGGTCGTCACGATTGGGGACTAGCCATCCCTTTATTGTATCAACATAATCAGAAGGGTTTTGCTGAGCACGAAAAAAAGAAAGTCGAGGACGAGAAAGCTCACTGAATTGATTCTCGATAAAATCGATTGCCGGTGGAAAAACACTGTCAACACGCTGGTCAATCGTTTCTCCGCGCGCACATAAGGTGAATATTTTTGCCAGAGTATTGTGAGTCATATTGGGAATAGGACCACTGTCAGGATATAAGCTTCCCCATAAAATACCTGTCTTCGTGGAAGGGTCTATCTGATCTGCGGCACCCCAGAGAGACAGTATTTCATTGCGCCACACTCTTTGCGCCTCATCAAAGCTCGATTGCGATAAACTGCTCTCTTGGTTCAAAATTAAGTTTAACAACTCTCGACAAACACTGTCATTATCGTCTTCGACGCGCAAAACACCTAACACAGGAATCGCCAACGCAAAACACGAAAATACCTTCCGATTATAATCCGCGACCGATCGTAGCATCAGCCATTTTTGTTCAAGCATGAGCGCAGTAGAAGACCTTAATATCTCTTTAAGCGTATCCGCGACGAAAATGGCATAACCGTAACAGTTATCGACATCATTTAACATATATTCTAATGAGAGATTTCTTAAATCCGAGAGGCCAACCTGTGGAAAGCCACGAATAAGATCCTGATACTCCTGTTTTTTCAAGCACAGTGTCTCTAAAATCTTTCTTGCAGAAGCATGATCGACATTTAAAGACTGGCAAGACAACACAGCGACCATCAAAAAAAACAAATCATCATAGATAGAGGTAACGGTACAAGAATTTTGTTTAATACCAATCTTAAGATTCTTTTTTGTTTGTGGTGCATTAATATCTGAATTATGACACAACTGTAAAATCGCCGCTTTAATCTCGAGCGATAAAACAATTTGCGGATCATTAACTGTCACGGTTTCTAATATCTGCCATGGATGGGCAAAAGATTGTCCACTATTCATTGTTTATAGCTCATTACTGCCATTGCCTCTACCTAAAAGGTTTTGTCCTTCATCTGTATGATCGCCCGATGCCCTCAAAAAATATATCCGCCGCAGGGCACGATAAAAAAAAGTCGAAACAGGCAACAACCGTTCTCTTTGTTCCTCGAACGAAGCATTTATTTGCTCAGTCGGACGCTCAACATCAGTCTGAGACGAACCTACAGCCGCAGTCAGACTCTGAACAGAATCAAGAACCTCCCGCGGAATATTTTTGCCATAAATTTCCACAATCGCGCTCTGTATACGAGTGTTAATCAAAACTTTTTTCTCATCATTTAAGCCAGAATCGTTATATGCCTCACAAACAAAGCGTATAACCTCCTCTCGGGTTGGATGAGTTGCATAAGGATACTCCACCAAAATCGTCAATAAAGAGAGTCTCTGGTCGAAATCGTTTAAAGTCACCGTTAGCGAGGGATTATAGGAAGTCCTAACATAGGTATAATATTCATCAAACAAATAATAACGCCGAATATTTTTTTCTAGTTGTTCAATAGCAAACGTACGATCACTGTCTTGTTTCAACGCTATCGTTTCCCATTGTTTGTTAATAGCAAAGAATATGATTCAGGATTGATCCTTCTCCTGAGCAGATTAGGCGCTGTATTATTACTATTGCTCTTCTTGGTAGATGAAGACGTCGAAAATAATGTCCGCTTGACTGGCGACCAAGGCTCAGGCCTGTCTTTCCGCAATACCGAACAAATAAATGCAAAAACATCCGCAGCCATCGGTTCTGGTTCTTTTGAATCGGTGGCCATAATAGTGAGAGATTTAATATAGTTATCACGAATGTCATCATTCGTTTTAAGGATAGTCTTAATATCTTCCAACAGCGCTACTTGATAACCAGAGACAATGCCATATGCCCTATCGTGCGAATCACGTTTCTTTTGATTCGTTTCTCCCTCATAGTTCACCAGACGAGTCAGCGCTTGATATGCTTTCAACAACAGCACGTCCTTATGCTCATCTAATCGTAACAATTTTGACGCTCTGCCATAAGGAGAAGAATCTGTGGTTGGAGTATTGTATAAAGTAAAAATAAACCCCACCTGGTCAATAATACTCAGCGTTTGATCATGATGGCACATCTTCTTTTTTTCATCGTCATAATAACGTACATTTTTTGCGATGATTTCAATCAAATTCCCGGATGCTGAGGTCAATAAGGTGAAAAATATGTGAACAACCGTGGCTTCTGCCCTAAACGTAGGGGCCTTAATAGAACGTTGTTTGGCAACATTTGTATAATCATCTGACCACCAATAACGCTGGGCTTGAAGCGCTGTCAAATTAGGTTCAAAATACCTCCAGTAAAACTGACGAGCGTTCTGTGCCGTGTGTCCATCCGTAATTCTATGATATAAAAGATGATCGACCGGTGAATCATAATGCCGATTATCTAAAATATTTCTATGCCACTCAAGATAATCAGGATGCGCTAACATGTTCAAATGCAGTTCATTCAAAATCAATTTAGCAAATAATGAATCATTAAAATTCCAAGCCTGAAATTCGATCTGCATCAAAGTATAAATCTGATAATACAAACGTAATGCATGTCGATTAATATCAGAACCAATATTTTTCGGATTAGAAAAAATTTGCTGTGTCGCTTCAAGATCCTCGATAAATTTACCACGAACCGTAGTATTAGGGGGCTTATGATGTTGATATTCCTCTAAAACCAACTGTGCGAGGGTCTGTAACAACGTTGCTGCATTTTGACTCCGTTCAACATCTGTCATTTGAACGTAACAATACAATCCCAAGGCGATGGCATCAGGAAGAAGAATGCTTAACCCGGTTAGTTTTGTTAGATCAATGTCAAAACGGTTTTCTGTTCTGATCATGAAAGACTCAACCACGACCCATAAAAACTCACGGTAATAGGGCGGCAAGGCTCTCCAGTCTTGAATAGACTCAAGTGTATTAGCCACCTCACCTTTGGTTTCTTCGAATGAAGGTTTCTCAGCAGCGATATCAAAATTTAACCGACATATAAAATAGTGTAATTCATCAGGTACATCTTGCGTAGAATAGGTCTCAATATGTTTTAAACAGTCGTGATATTTGCCCGCTTTGATCATCGCTAATCGCCGCTTAAAATAATCAACGGTTATGCGCGTCAATTCGTTTCGTTTCTCTTGAATAAGCTGAGGAGTCAGTTGATAGACATCAATCAAGTTCTTCAACGCATCTGGCGCATTATCAGGGCGTGGATCCGGTTTTAACAACCACTGAATGGTTTCTTTCACGGCATCTGCAAGAACAGCACGGTTGAGTTCTGCTGAACCTGCCCCATGATCTAGAGTTGAGTCCGAATCCTCCTCGGGCTCGGGGTCGAGTTCGATATCCGAAGGAATAGAATCAAGAGAAATGGCGTCTATATCATCCTGGACACTAGGCACCCCTGTTCGCGGAGCATCACTCTCGGCAACAGGAAGATCGCGACACTCGTTTTGGATAATATGCAATCTTTCTGCAAATTGCGGCGCAAATACAGCGAGAGTGCGGTCATTATAATGTTTTCCTGCTAAAATGGATCGAATGTCACGAGGATTCTGATCACCGTGATTCTTAAACTCCGTATATTTCATAGAAACCGATTTGTATATTTCTTGAACGCAGGCGGTCAGTTGTTCAGAATTCAGCTTTATCCTGAAATTTTTCGATTTTTCCTTGATTTTTTCATGAAGTAATGTTTTAAGTTGTACAAAATTTAGGTTTTTACATTCAGTTTTTTGCTCATAGAAAACCGGTCTGCCCTCGAATGTTTCTGGAAAAGCACCCGCCGCCAAGGCATCTAAAAGACCTTGATACTCGAGTTGAAGCGCATCGCTCTTGTTTGTCTCAGTAGTTATTCGAATAGATGCCGGACGTGCCGGCAAACCAGAGTCACTAGGTCTTTTTCCACCATCACCAGGGACTAGGATCCTTTCAACCAAAGCTTGTTGCTCAGCCCGCTCGTGTTTTTTATGCTTTGCCCGAGGTTTCAAGCTTTGAAGAGTAATCTCCAAGCCAAGAATATGCGTAATCGGTTGTTGTTCCTGCGTGATTGCATCATTATTAAGCGTCGCAACAACCTCCTGCTGCTGAGCTTTTATCCATAGGTCATCAATCAGATCTTGATTGTCCGCTCTAAGCAATGAAGAAGCTTCTTGAATAACCTTAAGTGCGTCGATTTCTTTAGCAGATAAAATATCCTGCGATTCTAGTAAATATTCCAAGGCTTGGGTATAGGCACGTTTTTCATTCGGGGTAAGATGTAGAATACGATCATCCCGGATAGTCGAATCTTCTATGGACACTATCTTTGAAAAAGCCCGAATCACAAGACCAGCAAATAAACGTCGATTGGCCGGTATCGTCGCATAAGATGGATACGCAAAACCAAAGACCGCAATTTTCATACAACCCATTAAAGGCGGGTTGGGTAGAGTGACAGCATAGTATAAATATAGACCGTGTAAGTAGATTGAAGATTGACTATCATAAAAAATAGGAGCGAGATTTTCCCAACTAGCTTCACCTGTGCGTTTGAAAATATCCCTACATATCGTGTTTATATCTTCTTCCACCTGCGGTTGATGATGCTCGAGCGTAAACAGCGCCTGAAGCACAAATTCCCAATCCCCGCGACCTATCTTCGTCATCAATTGAGTACGAAAACCAGGAGAACTAAGGTCAACATGATTGCCTAATATAGTTTTAATCTCATTATGTGTTTCTTCAGAAGAGATTATGTGACTCCGCACAAATTCAAGAAAATTTTTTACTTGAGCCTGAAGCTTTTCTAACTGTTCTATCTTTTTCTGTCTATCGGATGAGCTTAATTGCAATTTAAGTAAAAAAACCCCCAATATATTAGTAAACTGCTGAATATAATATACGGCAGAATACGTGACGGCATACAATGCTTTTAGTGGATCCGAAATCGCCTCGGTTGCTTTTTTTGAGTATTCACTATGCCAAAAGTAATACACCGCTTTTCCAAAATCGAGTAACGCATAGAGATAGGCCGTCATCTTTTGAAAGTCTTCAACAGAAGAGACGCCATTTTCATGACCTAACACAGCAACATCATCGATAATCTTGAATGAATAATCGTTCTCTGAATTAAACGGTTTACTTTTGAACTCGTTGATGACTTCAAGCATTTTGCTATTCAACAACCCAACGGGATAACATTCACTCTTCTGCAACGCATCCAACCACTCAAAAAGATCTGCCTCCGTCGACAACAACGCTAATGTCTTCAGCGTTATCGGATTGATGGAACTTGTCCCCCACGCGAACGCTAAACTCATGGATGGTGAAAAAGCGGTTGGAAAGGATACGTTTGACGAAAGCGCTTGTTTAAAGCTTATAACTTGGCCAAAATTGCCTGTTGATAACAGATCAATACTAGACATTTCTGCTAACTCAGGGGGCGAAGATATTGGAACGGGCGGCATATAATGATGCATAAACTTGCCGACATGAATTCTGATGGCGTCTGTCTGTGCGTCATGCACCTTAAGAGTGTACTCAAAATCAAAATACTTTGTCGCCGCATCGATTTCAATCAAAGCGGCAAGACACAACCGCAAATCGTGCGGATGGCACTGTTTTGCCGATTCCCGTAAAAATGCCTCAATATCAAGAGGGACGATATCTGTTTGTGAATTAAAAACCCATTCTTTAAGTGTTAATAACTTTTGGGCATTGAATAAATTCTTTCGCCTTTCGTTATGGCTATATCGAGAAATATCAAAACACAGCAAAAACAATACACGAATCAAACTTGCATAATCAGGATTTTTTTGAGCAAAATCCATCAAACTCTGCATCGAATCTTTAAGTTTTTCTCCCTGATGATACAATCCGGTTAATACTGGCCGGATCTTTTCTATCACCTGACAAGTTAACCCAAGATACTCGTTAACCGTGCGTTCATCTTCAGTCGATAGCGTCATTTTTGTCAGTGCATTTAAAACAGCATGTTGACGCATCAACGAAAACGGATTCTCACGTAAAAAACCGACACTCGTCTCACTCACCACTTCACCAAAGGTGTTAGGAAGTTGGGGTCCACGCTTAATGGATAATACTTGGACAAAGTCGTTATCAAATAGCTCACCAATCGAGGTGGCGGTGAATTTTTTTAAAGACTCAATTTTGGCCTTAATTTTTCCGACTTTATCCACATCTTTGTCAGTTTTTGGTGCTATAGACTTATCTATAGCGTTGGTTTTATTAGTCAAAACAACCATCAGCTGATTAACATACGCAAACATGAGATCCTGTGTCAACGGATGAGTTTTATTTCTATCCGGCGATGGGGGGATGTCAACGTTAAGTGCACGATCAGGATCATCTTGAGGAGGAGCTAACCTGCCTCTTGTTTGGCCTAATAAATCTACCCAAGAGAGTAATCCTGTATCTGCTGGCATTAACGGAGATGACGCAAAAACAGTCTCCGGCGACGAAGGTGTAGATAAAGAAGGCATTAGAGGGATAGGCACTATCGGGTTTTTTACCTCCCGCATTCTTGGAGTCCCTACTGTAATCGTTTGACCCTCTAATGTTTCATCCTGACGAAACCCAGTGGTCTCCAAGCGGTCGAAGTGGTTTCCATTAACAAATAATATATCCATTCGTGACGTCGCCCTGTCGGTATGAGAAGAACTAAAGTCCCCTTCATCATTACGCATCGGGACCAACTGATCACTACGATCAAGTTGCCAAATATATAATTGCATTCCAGAATGCTGAGCATATTTCAACAATAACTGTGGATGGACAAATATAGCTCTCTGTGAATTATAGTTGAGGTAAAGTTGACGGACTTGCGGGTTCACCGAAATGTAAACTTTAAGCCCATCCAACACCTCCGGTGAGCGATCCCCATGATATTCATCAACCTTAGCATTGAAATCGCTTGCGCCATCTTGAGTACTATGGCGAGGATCTCTTAGCCACGCATTAAATCCGGTGTCAGCTGTTTCTGCTACGTTGTTAGCGATGGCGTCTGTTATATCAAGAGAAACATTATTCCGAAGAACAGAAATGACCTCTTCACGATTTTTACCGATGGCTGTATATCCACACTCTCCATCCCGTGGTATTATTCTTAATTTAATTTGTTTTTCTTGACTTTGATCGAACATAAATAGGCCTCTTTGTCGCGTGCGTGAGAGTATGTTGAATAAACTATAGTTGTCAATCCTTAACACAACATTAGGTTAATCATTGCCCAACATCATGACTATAGATTCGATATCTCCATTGAGATACTATTATATATTATAAAATGTCTTAACGATTGCGCTTATGTCATTACCCCAGCCACCGAGTTATGTATTCATTACGCTGCTATTGGCCGAATCCGGAGCGTATTTAGAAGCCACCGAGCTTCACGGCTTGTTATCGGGATTCGCGTGTGGAGGATTAACAGAACCCAATCCGGCGTGGATGTCACTATTATTAGCCACCAGTAGCACGAATCGCCGCATTGAATTAGAAGGCTGCGTACGGGCTTTATTTTCAGCGATTTATCAACAATTAAGCAGTTTTGGGTTCGATTTTGATGTTTTACTGCCCAGCGAAGAATCAGAACCTGGTTTATTGCGGCTTCGTGCTTTATCCAAATGGAGTGAAAATTTTATGCTAGGACTGAATATCGCCGATGCTGTGACGGATGCCTATAAAAATAAATTTAACGCCATGCAACTTCCGAGCGTCAAAGATGCCAAAAAAGATATTCAAGATATTTCTCGTATTTACCAACAAGCCCTAGAATCGGGTGAAGATTTTGACGATGACGCTTTCACGACCTTACTCGAACATGTACGCGTCGTCGCGATGTTAATGTTTACCGAACTGAATGGCCGCGTCCGACCAACCCATCATTAGGAGCCTGCTATGCTAACCCTCTCCGCTGACGTCTTTGCAAAGCGCCGTCAACATGTCTTGGCGCAACTTCCTGAGGATGCGATTGCGATTATTCCCTCCGCGAACGATATATTGCGTAATGGCTTTGACAATACGTTTTCTTTTCGGCAAAACAGTGATTTTTGGTATCTGACGGGTTATAACGAAGCTGATGCTGTTTTATTGCTCGCGCCTCATCGCCCTGAAGGTGAAGTGGTACTGTTTAATTTACCGAAAGACCCGAGTGCGGAAATATGGACAGGGCGCCGTGCCGGCCAAGAGGGTGCCTGTCGAGATTTCGGTATGGATCAAGCCTTTCCTATCGATAGTTTCACTGAAAAACTGCCTCAATTTTTTAAAGATCGACGACAAGTTTACTACCCCGTTGGACGAAAGCCTGAATGGGACCGCCACATTCTTGATGCGATGCATCGCGCACGCGCGGGTGTTCGACGTGGAGCGATTGCACCGGATACTTTTTGCAATAGTGACACTATTCTTCATCCCATGCGCGTCATTAAAAGCGAAGAAGAAATCGCTCTCATGCAACACGCCAATGATATCTCAAGCGAGGCACATCGTTTAGCCATGCAACACTGTCGCCCTGGGTTGTATGAATATGCCTTAGAAGGGATTATTCGCGGGCATTGTATGACCAACGGGTCTCGCGACATGGCTTACACGCCGATTATTGGTGCCGGAGAAAATGCCTGTGTATTACATTACGTTACCAATAATGCGCCGATTAAAGACAATGATCTCGTCTTAATCGATGCGGGTGGCGAATATGAATACTATGCCTCAGACATCACCCGAACGTTCCCTGCCAACGGGCGCTTTCATGGTGAACAAAAAGCGGTTTATGAGGTCGTATTGGCCACACAACTGGCCCTAGTAGATTTAGTGAAACCAGGGATCAATTGGGACAGCATTCAGAAATCGTGTCGAAAAGAGCTAACACAAGGATTAATCGACATCGGCATACTGCGTGGCTCGTGTGATACATTACTGGAACAAGAAGCCTATCGCCCTTTTTACATGCATCTCTTTGGACATTACTTGGGTTTAGACACTCATGATGCGGGCCGCTATAACAATGAACACGGTGAATGGCCAACGCTAAGCGCAGGCATGGTATTCACCATCGAACCTGGCTTATATATTCAAGCCAACACGCCGAATGTTGACCCTCGCTGGTGGAATATTGGCGTCAGAATTGAGGATAATATTGTCGTCACTGAAAATGGGCACCATAACATGACCACCGCTCCAAAATCGATTGCCGATATTGAAGCCTTAATGCGAGACTAATCGGCGATGTCAACACCTCCAGAGAGTTTTGATGTTATTATTTGTGGCAGTGGTCATATTGGTTCTTGTTTGGCGCTGGCGTTAGTTCAACAGGGTTACCGGATCGCCTTAGTTGATAGTCTATCGCCCGAACAACGCCGACAACGCCGCGACAACCGCGTCTTTGCGCTGTCGAACAAAACACGTACGATATTGGATCGTTTAGATATTTGGTCGTTATTGCAAGGGCATATCACCCCCATAAAACACCTGCATATATCGAATAAAGGCAGCTTCGGTGCGGCTCGTTTACACGCGGAGGATATGCAAGAAGAAGCGTTGGGCTATATGCTCGAATCGCGGGCGTTACAACAGACCCTAGACCAAGCCATTGCCGAACAAAGTATCGCCATTTTTTCACCAGCGACAATCCGTGAGGTTTATCAACATCCTGAACACATCACCGTGACACTCAACGATAAAACAGTTTCGGCAAATTGCTTGGTTGGGACAGATGGTACCGATTCCTTCGTGCGTCAACAGGCTCGCATCGGGGTTACTCGAAAAGATTATCACCAAAAGGCTCTGGTCGCGACGATTGACTTACACCATTCCCATGCTTTTACCGCCTACGAACGCTGGGTGGATGATACTGCGATTGCCTTACTTCCGCATTCTCCATGGCGATCGGTCCTCATCTGGAGTGGTCATAACGACTATATGGATGAACTGATGGCGTATGAAGATCCGATGTTCTTAAGTCATCTACAACATGCGGTTGGGTACCGTCTTGGAAAATTATCGAGCGTTTCTGAACGTTACGCTTATCCGCTGTTTCAAGTACAGGCTGATAAGGTGGTCGAAAAACGTTTACTGCTCATGGGGAATGCCGCACAAACCTTACACCCCATGGGCGCACAAGGTTTTAACTTGGCCGTGAAACACGTCGCCTTATTCAGCCATTTATTACGTGAACGACGCCGAAATGGTGAAACAGACATCTCTCTATCATTACTCAGCGACTACGCCGAACAACAAGAGAAAGAAACCGCACGCACACTCGCATTCACTGACCGTGCGGTCGAGTTGTCCTCACACATCGGACCATTAAACACGACGGCACGAACGTTGCTAATTAACGCCTTAGGCAGTAGCCGAATAGCGCAGCGAGCATTGCTTTATACGCGCTGATAATCGTCATCAAAACGAACGATATCATCTTCGCCTAAGTAATCGCCGGATTGCACTTCGATCACTTCTAAAACTGACTCGCCCGCGTTTTCTAGTCGGTGCTTTTCGCCCACAGAAATATACGTCGATTGGTTTTCGGATAAAAGAAATTCATCGTCACCTCGACGCACTTTAGCCGTGCCTTTGACCACAATCCAATGTTCTGCACGGTGGTGATGCAATTGCAAAGACAGTTTTGCGCGAGGCGTGACACAGATTCGTTTCACTTGAAAATTTTTCCCCTGATCGAGACACTGATAACTCCCCCAAGGACGATAAACAATACTATGAGCATGATGTTCCAAGCGATTGTCCGCTTGCAAACGTTTAACAATTTCCTTAACGTCTTGAGCATTTTTTTTGTCGGCCACCAATATGGCATCATCCGTTTCAACGATGACGCAATCCCGTACACCGACCGCGGCAACCAATTTATGTTCCGCACGAATGTAACAATTTTCCACATCATGCGTTAAGACATCACCAACCAATACATTATTATCTGCATTTTTGGGTAAAATATCCCATAAGGATGACCAAGAACCTAAATCACTCCACTCAGCCTCTAAGGGAACGACAACCGCTTTTTCTGTTTTTTCCATCACAGCATAGTCAATAGAATCCGAAGGACAATGGCTAAACGCATCGGCATCCACACGTATAAAATCAAGATCGGATACCGCTTTTTCAAATGCTTGTTGACACGAAACCATGATGGCTGGCGCATAATGTGAGATGTCATTCTGATACGCTTGGACAGAAAAAACAAACATTCCGCTATTCCACAAATATTTTTTTTCTGCGAGGTAATGTTCAGCCAAAGAAAGATTGGGCTTCTCAATAAAACGAGCAACTTGATAAAGATCAGGCGCTATCGTCGCGCCACATTCAATATAACCATATCCTGCTTCAGGGTATGTCGGCGTTACACCAAACGTCACTAAATGCCCTTCTTTCGCACTTCTCACCGCCAGACGAACAGCGCGATGAAATGCATCCATATGACGAATGAGATGGTCGGCGGGCAAAATGAGCAACACAGCATCGCTGCCATAATGCTGTTGAACATATAAAGAGGCCAGCAATGCAGCCGGCGCGGTATTTTTACCCTCTGGCTCTAAAATTAAACGCGCACCCACGACATCGATTTGCTGAAGTTGCTCTGCGATCGTAAAACGATGTTCTTGATTGCACACAATCACAGGAGTCGAGATATCTTCTATCTGAGACAAACGCAAAACAGTTTCTTGTATCATGGTACGTTCAGCGCTCAGCGCAAGCAATTGTTTAGGGTAAAGTGTTCGAGAGCTTGGCCATAAACGCGACCCAGAGCCCCCTGATAATATTACTGGAATAATCAAAGCATCCTCATCGGATCATCGAAAAATAGAACGTGATTCTAATGGCTTTTTAGAGAAGGGACAATATCCTATCATCCAACTTCCATAATTTTCATGGTATTCGTTTTTCCATGAATACCCGCACGATCACCGTGAGTCAAAATGACACGATCGCCTTTTTTAAGCACACCCAATTCCCGCAACGTCATGATGGCGGCTGTATTAATATCGCCATGTTCAATGGTAGTCGCATCAAAATTAATCGGAAAAACCCCGCGATATAAAGACACAATGCGCTGAGTAGTAATATGCCGGCTTAAGGCATAAATGGGAATATGGGCTCGAACACGGGACATCCATAAAGGCGTCGATCCAGACTCGGTCATGGCGATAATGGCTGTAATATTTAAATGGTTAGCGGTATACATCGTCGCACGCGCGATGGCCTCATCCACCTGTTCAACGGCATTATCTTCATCATGCCATCGGATCATACTATCCATATCGGGATTTTCTTCAACCGTAACGGCGATACGCGTCATCGCCTCCACCGCTTTATCGGGATATTTGCCTGTTGCCGTTTCCGCAGACAACATAACAGCATCCGTCGCATCAAGCACGGCATTTGCGACATCCGAAACTTCGGCACGGGTAGGCACCGGACATGTAATCATCGATTCCAACATTTGCGTTGCGGTAATCACTGGTTTATTCAATGCCCGAGAACGCATGATAATGCGTTTTTGTACCGCAGGAACCTCAGCATCACCAATTTCCACCGCCAAATCCCCTCGGGCAACCATCACACCATCCGATGCGTTGATAATATCATCAATGACATGAACCGCTTCAGCACGCTCAATTTTTGCAATAATTTTTGCGCTGCCACGGGCCGCCTTAACCAGAATTCGTGCTTCAACAATATCAGCGGCGGATCGTGGAAATGAAACGGCAATATAATCCGCGCCTAATTTCAGCGCCGTTTTTAAATCTTCCGCATCTTTGTCGGTTAAGGCCGGCGCCGATAATCCGCCCCCTTGACGATTAATGCCCTTGTTGTTAGACAATTCACCACCATCAAGCACTGTACAAATAATCCGTGACCCGTCGACTTGAGTGACGGAGAGAATAATTTTCCCATCATCTAACAACAACGTATCACCGGCGCTCACATCATGGGGCAACTCTTTATAATCAATCCCCACTTGGGTTTCATCCCCAAGATCACTCGGCAAATTCGCGTCTAAAACAAATGATTGGCCATCACGCAAGAGAACTTTTTTCTCACGAAAACGCGCGACTCGAATTTTTGGTCCTTGCAAATCTGCCAAGATAGCCACTTCTGTTTGAAGATCAGCCGCCACCTTGCGCACAGACTGAATGCGACGCGCGTGGTCATCGGCTGTGCCGTGCGAAAAATTCGCTCGGAAAACAGTGGCCCCCGCCAGTATCACTTTACGCAACACTATCTCATCATCGAGTGAGGGGCCAAGCGTTACAACAATTTTCGTTAGTTTTAATGTCATGTACGCCCCTTATTCGCGTGTTTTTCTAAAGCAACGACGGCGGGCAATGCTTCACCTTCCAGAAAACTCAGAAAAGCACCGCCACCGGTTGAAATATATGACATTTTTTTCGCTGAGACCAAAAGTATCAATCGCCGATATCGTATCCCCCCCACCGGCAATACTGAACCCTGCGCTTGCTGCCACTGCCTCGCCAATAACACGCGTCCCGTGACTAAACTGTGAAATTTCAAACGCGCCAACAGGACCATTCCATAAAATGGTGCCTGCTTTTTTAATGATCGTTGAATACAACGCTGCGGTTTCTGGGCCAATATCTAAAATCTTTTCCTCTTCATCCACATAAGCGATTTCTTTGGTCGTACTTTCTGCGTCTTCTGACAAGGACTCAGCCACAACAACGTCAACAGGAAGGGGGATATGCGCACCTGAGGAAAGATGCAGCAAACGATCGGCTTCATCAATTAAATCAGGCTCATACAGCGATCGACCAATTTCAATCCCTTGCGCCGCAAGAAAGGTATTGGCAATACCACCACCAACAATCAAGGTATCCACTTTTTTCGATAACGAATCTAACAAAGGTAATTTCGTCGAAATTTTTGACCCTCCGACAATCGCCACAACCGGTCGTCGAGGCGAATCAACCACTGCGTTTAATGCGCTGAGCTCTTGAACAAGCAAAGGCCCTGCGCAAGCAGACGCCACATAATCTATTACCCCACAGGTCGACGCTTCTGCACGGTGGGCGGTCGCAAAAGCATCCATCACAAAAATATCGCACAAGCGAGCGATTTGCTCCGACAAGACCGGATCATTCGCTTTCTCTCCGCGATTAAAGCGAACATTTTCACCTAGAATGATCTTACCCGCCGAAACGTCAACACCACCCATTAACCAATCCTTCACCAACGGAATGTCCATCGCTAACAGCTCAGCTAAGCGCAGAGCAATTGGTGCCAGCGAATGCTCTTCATCAAAAAAGCCTTCTTCTGGTCGCCCTAAGTGCGACAACACCATCACGCGTGCGCCTGCGTTTATCGCGTATTTTAAGGTGGGAATCGCCATCCGAATACGTGTATCATTCGTAATTTTACCCCGCAACATAGGAACGTTTAAATCCTGACGAATGATGAGGCGTTGATTTTTTAAATTAAGGTCTTTCATAGCAATAATCGACATATAACCCCATTTTTTAGGTGAACAATAGGTATATTTTGATTCTGCTGAGAAATGTAGAAAAATGCAAGATTAAAAATAAGGGATTGTCTCCCCAATATCGATTGGAATTTGATTGATTTTGAATAATTTAGCCAGATACTCGTTAAACACTATACTTGAAAAAATTTTTTCAATTCCTGTAACAAGGATTTTTGTTCCGCGTCTACCGTTTCAGAATCGAGCAGCGCTTCTAACTGCGCTAGCCCTTCGTCAACACTCAGTTTTCTTTTTCCTTTGTGGTCAATGACCTTTTCAGGTGATGTTTTAGCATACGCTAGATGCTCCATCCAAAGATCATGCTGTTGCACCGACAGCAAGCGCTGATCGATACGCGCGAGGGCATGAATAGCCAGCGTTTTTAATACAGACGAGGTCATATTATCGATCACGGTTGTTTTTTTTTCATGCGGTGCTTCATGAAATTTTTGTGCAAAAAATTTTTCCTGAGAACTCCAAAATCCTTGATAATATAACGCAGCTTCAGGCGCAATGTTCTCGTATTTAGGATAGGTAAACTCACAATAGTATTCTTTTATCACGGACAAGATCTCTGGATTATTGTCTAGCCATGATATATTTTTTTTCAACACGTTCTTTTTTGTTTCGCTTAACTTTTGTTGATATCTCTCAGAAGCCGGCAATAAAAAACCAGGTTCAGCGAGTTTTTTATTGATCGCCCACGTGTGCATTGAAACTTCTTGAGGGGTAACATGAGAAAGTGTTTCCGTGTCTAAACGCAACCAACAGGACTGATTTTTATAGTGATAATGTTCGCCTAACCATAATAAAGGCGCACAGAAATTTGCATCCGCTCCAAAGATTCCATCTACCGCAATCGCATATTTTTTCCCAAACAACACAGGAAGTTTTTTTTGACGCGCGCTATCCTCAGTTTTATCAAAATAACCTAAAGCATAATCCCACGTCCTAAGACGTTGCATAAAAATTTTTGCTAACGCAATGGTGGCTTCTATATCAACCATCGCGGTATGCGCAACGCCCGTCGCTAAAGAATTACAGTCATTCAATGACTCTAATTTTAAACTGATTTTTTCATTTCTTGTCGGCCAAGTAAGAATGTTCGAATGAAATAAATAATATAAGGCGGTGATAGGATATACATCCCCTCGAGAACACAAGTTATCATATTGATGTGTATACGGAGATAATAAATTACGATAAAAACTAAATCGCAAAAATTCATCATCAAAGCCGAAACTATTATAGCCAATACTCATCGTACCTGGCGTATTTAATAGTTCATGAATACGCTTAATCACCATGAATTCTGGTTCGCCCTTTTGCCAAATGCTTAAGGGGGTGCGATGCGTCATCATCGCGGCTGGACTAGGAACCACATCTGGACTCGGTTTAATTACCCAATCATAACGTTCCAGTTCATTTAAACGTTCATCCGTACGAATAGCCGCAAATTGAATAATCTGATCAAAAGCAGGGTTTAAACCGGATGTTTCGATATCATAAAAAAGAAAGGTTTTTTGCATTATTTAAACCATCGTGCGCTCATAAAAATTAACAACGCAGCAATCAATACAGGAATAATGACATTGATCTGAATAAAAACACCTAACACAATACTATTAACGAAAAACGCTAATGACATCGCTGCCTCTGCGCCCCCCATCACCTTACCTTGTTCGTGTGGCGTGACCGCATTCGAAAATAACGTAACGGTTGCCGTATATAATACGACCTGAACCATAGGCGCAAAAAAAGCAGCTAGCCACTGTATCCATGACCAAGCCGTAAACGCCGAAACACCCACAATCATGGCCAAGATAATCGCTGTGATAACACTACATTGATGCAAGTTAAATGTTTTCAGCAAATAAGGTTGTAACACTAAAATCCCAACGATATTTCCAACCGCAAAAAGCGCAAAAATAAGCGCAATCGAACTCGTGTTGTAGTTGAAATACTGTGCGAGTAGCAACGGTAAATTTGAAAAATACGTTCCCCAACCCACGAACATCAAAAAAAAATCCTAATAATAGTTTTTGTGTTCTCACGTCTAACACAATATCACGAATAACAAAAACACCCTTAAACAGATGAATTTTGCTGATAGGATTATTCGATGGAACTTCAGGTAGAAAATACCACACACTCAAAAAATTCAACAAAGAAACGACCGTCGCCACATAAAAAGGCGTGGTGTAATTAAAGATGCCGGATAAAAACGGCAATGTACTAACGCTCGTAATGATGGGGCCAATCACAAACCCAACGGACCCTGCCAAGGTAACTAAGCTCAGATTCCGCGCCTTTGTCTGTTCATCGCTAATATCAATCATCACCGCTTGCGCAATCGGAAAACTGCCACCAAAAAACCCAGCAAAAAATCTCGCTAAAATAAACAACCATAACGAGTGCTCATGAACAGCAATCCCCGATACCGCATTGCTAAAAATCATCCCGAAGAGACACAGGAGAATCACCTTTTTACGGGACAACTTATCGGATAAATCCCCCATATAGGGCGCGCCAAAAAATATACCGATGGGCCATATCGATAAACAAACACAATAAAGAACATGACGCATATTTTGGGACATATCAACAGAAACAAGAGCCTGCGTTGAATCATAAAAAAGGCTGGGTAATATAGGGAAAACCAGTCCGACGCCCATGACGTCGACAATAATCGTCACCATCAGGGTGATAACAATCGCAAGAGGTGCATTTTTCATCGAAAGGGTACTCTACGTTATGCAGCACTTTTTGTATTTTTTCCCACTACCACAGGGGCACACATCGTTTCTACCAATTTTTACTGCATTAACAGAAGGTTCGTGGTGACGGTGGTGATGGTGATGATGCGAGCTACATTGGTGGAAATGTCCCGCATAGAACCATTTTCCATCCTGTTTAACAAAATGACTATTTTCATGCATCCGCTGCTCTCGGCCATCGTGGATAAAATAAGCCGAAAACTCAACATTAGCTTCGGTGGTATAGGAGGAAACAACCGATGCATTGAGTATTTCTAGCTTTGTCCAAGATTCAACGGCATCAGCAACGCTAATAATTCTTCACGGCTATTTTGCGTTTGTAATTCCGGCGTCAAGGTGGAAAATAGATAATCAACATTTTTTTGTAAAAAAGCCGTGTAGCGTGAACGCATCAATGCTTCAGGCGTTGTCGCTGATGCTTCTCCACTCAGCAACACAGAACAACATTCTAGATATTTTTTTGACTACCACAGGGGCACAACATGATTGAAACACTCAAGACTGGAAAACACTAATCATACATTAATTCGTCTAAAGGTGTATTACCACTGCCATCTTTATTACGCATGAGCTCGCTAACCACATCTAAAATACACAAGTAGCGTAAAATGTTCGGCGTAACATCATCAAATTTCGCACGAGAACCGAGCTTAGTTTCTTTCGCTTCTTCAAAGGTAACGCCAATACCATACCCCAAACACAAAGACGATAGTTGATCTGCTCGCTTGGCAATCGCTGGCAATAAAGACCCTGAAGCTAATACCTCTTCGACGGGCATCGCTGTACCGTTCAATGTAAAACGGGCACCCAATGCTTTGACAATAGTCGCCAACTCTTTACTGATATCAGCCATACTATTTTCTCCACCACGGACGTGCCGCTTTGCACGACCCTGCCAACCAACATCGAAATATTCTAAAAAACACTGGCACGGTATATCCATACCGCTCCAAACCATATAAGCACAACACAACAGCGATGGCAAGAAAAAAGGTCCACAGTTTAATATGCAGCAGAAATAAGAGCAAAGGAAAAGCGGCACGGTAATCGACGAAAAAAAATCGTGCTGACCGTCCAGTGTCTCGCCATGTTGCCATAATATTTTAACCTCTGTACGCAAATACTCTCAGTTTTTCTTAAGATTTGAACGTTAGAATACTGCTCAATATCAATGGATATGAGTAATGATATGCGTTTTCTTGAATATTTGACAACCATTTTCGCTGTGACTCAAACAGTTATTGTTAACGGTGAAACGGTAACAAATGAAATCACAGGGGTTGGCTCTGCTGATGATCTGATTAATCCTTATTTTTGTATTCAAAAATCCGACGGAAAAGTAACCTGTCCGTTGGCTTATGGCGAAAGTGCCGATGGAAATGAATGCTCTGGTAATGACTACTATGTAGGAGGAGCCTTACGTTTTGATGGCTGTGACTATGATAATACCTACTTGGGATATTTAGGCTTGAGCATAAGCTCAACACAAAAAGCGATTAGCAGCTACACACAACCCGAAGGCGTACATATTGCTTATACACACGCAAGCATTGATAGTGCGGGCACCCTATCCGGTTCTATTGAATATACACCGATTGAACCTAACATACATTTAGTTGTTCCTGCTAACACCAATCTAACATGGTCGTATGCTGGCATTAATCTATCAGGATTTGAATTTGATAAAGTTATTAATCCCGTAACCGCGCCAAATCTTTCCGAAATAGATCAAACAACCGCGTATACCGATCTTGCAGACACGAATAATTTTATTGCAACGGGGGCCAATACCATTCGAATGCCCTTACACTGGGGATACTTGCAACCGGATGGGCCTGGCCAAGGCCAGATATATCAAAATTATTACAACAGCTATCTGAAACCTTTTCTTCAAAGCACAACCCAATCGAAAATATATACCATCCTAGACATTCATGCCTACATGCGTTACTCAGAATTTGGTGAACAGTATGCCGGCTGTGGTGCAACTGGGCCCTGCCCCGACGGCACTTTAATCACTGACCCCGCTCCGTATATCGATGTTTGGACAAAATTATATGACCTTCTTAAAAATGATCCCGATATTGATGAACAATATATTCTGTTGGACTTAATGAACGAGCCCGTTGATGTCCCCGATGATAAAGTGTTTACTATTCAAGTTGCTGTTATTCAAGCGTTACGAAATGTCGGTTATGAAGGCCCTATTTTGGTTGAAGGTAACGCGTGGTCAGGATTACATTCTTGGACCACAGAAAGCTGGCAAGGCAGTGATGGTCAACTATATACAAATGCTAACTTGTTTACACGAGAGAACTTTGCCAAAGCAGGCATTACAGATCTGACCAAAATCTTTATTAATGCACACCAATATTTTGACAACAATTACAGTGGCTCTAGCACAAGCTGCCAAACGGACTTATCAACAACGGGTGCTAACGGATTTAATTTGCAAGCGTTTATTGATTACCTAGAAGTCAATCAACTATTCGCCATGGTCACAGAATATGGAACCGGGACAGATTCATATACATGCAGCATCGCATTAACGCAGTTTTTAGACTATTTAAAAGCTAATGCAGTCACGTCAGACAAGACATACGGCTTTGTTGGTCATACGATTTGGAGCACCGGCCACGGCTGGGGTAGCTATAATTTACGCGTTAAGCCCGATTCTTATCAGTGGAAACTGGTGAGTAGTTATCTCCATACACAAGGGGTTTTTGCAAACACAAACCATACCACAGCAGTGGCTAAGAACATCCATCCACAGAAGCGATAAGTTGTTTTACAGCAGTCTGTTTATTTTGAGCGTTAAAAACAGCAGACCCCGCGACGAAAGTGTCTGCTCCAGCGCGGCTAACTGAGGCCATATTATCCACTGTAATACCGCCATCAACACATAAACGAATGGGCAAGCCTGAATGATCAATCATCTCACGCACGTGACGAATTTTATCGAATACCGCCGGAATAAAGCGCTGACCACTAAAACCTGGATTAACAGACATGATCAACACCATATCCAGCTTTTCGAGAAGATAAGGAATATGATGCAAAGGAGTGGATGGATTCAACGCTAAACCCGCTTTACAACCAACATCTCGAATATGTTGCACGTATTTATCGAGATGAGGCGTCACCTCTGCATGAATACTGATAATGCTCGCGCCTGCTTTTGCAAAAGCATCAATTAAGTTTTCTGGATTGGTTACCATTAAATGAACATCCAACGGAACAGTTATCCCCGAGCGACGTAGTGCCTCACAAACGATAGGCCCCATGGTCAGATTAGGCACAAAATGATTATCCATCACATCGACATGCAACCACTGTGCTCCAGCGTCAATGACCTCTGCCGCTTCGTTGGCTAATTGGGCAAAATTAGCGGATAATAATGAAGGTGAAATAATCGGCGATTGTTTCATTTAAACATTCTCTCCTTTGGATCGCATCACATTTTCATACGCTTGGCGAATCGTAAAAATTTTTTCATTGGCGGCTTTAATCTCATTGGCTGTTGCCCCTTTTGATGCCAGTTTATCCGGATGATATTTGTTCATTAAGCGACGATAGGTTTTACGCACTGTCGCAACATCGACATCCGGCTTGAGTCCTAACAAACGATAATCCGCGGGCAACGTTGTGCGTTGTGTTGTATAACTTGGCTGGTCATGTTGTTCAGCGCCCATTCCAACAATACCGAGCTGATCATAAATTCCTTTGAGAATTTCTCGTTGTGCTAATGAAGGCGCTCCGTTTGCATAAGCCATATGTGTCACTGCACTTAAGACTACTTTAATTAACGGTGTATTGCGATAGATTCTTAATTTTTGATAAATATCCTCTAACGTAAACTGGTGGTTCTTTCCTTCATAAAACCAACGCATCGCTTGTTCACGCTGACGAACTGACAAACGCAATTGAGCCATGGTATTCGACGCAATTGTAATTTCATTCTGGGTCACTTGTCCGTCTGCTTTTGCTAAATATCCCATTAATATAAAAATACTACGAATAAAAGGCTGCGCAAACATTTCTTTCCATCGGAATTTGCTATCGAAACCTCCTTGCTTCACCGACTGATCAAGGATAGAACCAATAAAAAAACCAATCAGCGCCCCAATAGGACCACCAAACACAAAACCCATGATTGTTGCAATAATTCGTCCGGTCATAATACTGTCAGGCTAATGGGCAGAATGCGTCCAATAAGCGCTATCTATTCGTTTGAAAGCGTTTGAATGCATCCATTGTATAACATTCTAGACTAGATATGTATGCCATTTTCATTATTCGAATAATTGTATTCCTCGTACGAACTCAACATAAATTCCACACAAAAAAATTAGCTGTCACCAAGACCAATTGTGTGGCATAATCAACTTATTGTGCTTTGTGCACTCGCAATATCGCTAGAAAACCAGCAGAAATTCATCGTTCTTGTATTGTTGTTTTTCTTGCTTCAGCAAAAAAGATTATTTTTTTCATCATAAAACAATATGTTACAGCCAAATAATAAACAACTTAAAAACGGTAGAAAATATTTCAATAAAATATATCAGATATTACCATTTGTAATTTTTTTTCTAGCGGCATCTTTTTATTTTTATGAGTATTTTTTACAAATTTTGCCCTAGTGTGATGACGACAGCACTGATGGAAGATTTTGGAATTACTGCCACAACCCTGGGAACTGTTTCGGCATTCTACTACTATACTTATACTGCATTTCAAATCCCTGCAGGCCTCTTGTTTGATCGTTATGGTGCACGAATGGTGTTAACTATCACTGTTTTGCTGTGCGCGTTTGGATTATGGTGCGCCCAAAAACTTGGACAGTTAAAAGTAGTATTGCCTTTCACAACTACTGTTAAACATTAATAAATACTAGGGCTTATCAAAGCCACGATAAACCTCATAAGGGGTTAAGTTATTCAACC
>JAJOJD010000044.1 GCA_021208965.1 Gammaproteobacteria bacterium | reverse complement strand
GTTGAATAACTTAACCCCTTATGAGGTTTATCGTGGCTTTGATAAGCCCTAGTATTTATTAATGTTTAACAGTAGTTGTGAAAGGCAATACTACTTTTAACTGTCCAAGTTTTTGGGCGCACCATAGTTTAATGAATATTGATTACATTCATTCACTATTTTTTCTCGCCAAGATTGTTGAGAACCATAAAAAGAAAGAGTACTTTTTGGACAAAGTAGATCAAACAGCGGGCCTTCCTTTAATTGTTGCTCAAAACATAATAAAGCCAGATTAAACTCTGCAATTCCGCTAGGGTTTGTAATAACCATTTTTAAGTTTTCAATAAGTGAACTTAAATCTTCACTTGTTTTTTGAGTATTATACCATGAAAGCAGGTAATATAATTCAATCGCATGAGGCAACTGTTCTAAGTGCCCTCGTGCGAAAGGCCGTAAAAATGTCTTTGTTTCTTGAGAGGCAAAGTCATCCAGTGGAACATTCTTTGGCGTTATATTTTTTGCCTTCTCCCAAGCATCGAGACGCCGTTCATCTAAAAACGCTTGCGCAGTTGGATCAATTTCTGGGATTTCTTCAACAGAAGTCTCTTCTAATATCGGTTGTGAGCAAGAAAAATTGATTGTTTTAGGAATACATGCCTCTGATATTTTATCAAAAAATCCTGAATCTTTCATTATGAGTTTTAGTTGAACAGGAAAGAGATCATTATCCTCAGTATTATTCATGAGAATTTCTGCAACTTTTTTATCAATTTTATCTTCTTCAATAGTATATTCTTGATCATGAAGCCATTGATGTAGCGTCAGTATCGCAATACTCCAATAGTTTGTTTGAGGATATAAGTTGATATTTCGAGAAAGATGCAGAAGAATCTGTTTATGCTTATCACTACGACTATCTATCGCTTTTGCATATCCAAACATCTTGGCGGCATATAGAGTGTAAGGATTATTCACTTGGCGGCTAGGAAACAGCTTTTTAATCGCACGTAATAATTTTGCACCTGAACTGTCTACTGGCAGGATTTCTTCACATTGGTATAATTCGTTTAACTCTATCATTTCATTCGCCGATCTGCCTAATTGTGTAGTGACTAATCGGCATTGCCGAATCAATGCAGATTGACCAGGTCGGTTCACATAATCCTGCGTACCCCTGAAGGCTATATACCAGTCAAGCAGCACCTTCAAAATAATAACTCTTCTATCCAAGATTTCTGAAGTATTCAATAAGGTATTAAGAGGGACTTCGATAGAGTCTTTTGCACTTGCAGGGCCACTATTAATAATGCTCTGCTTAATCGTCTGAACACGCTGCTTAAACTCTTTTTGTTCCGCTGGAAAGTCATCATGAATAGCGATACACTCAGGTAATAACTGAGAAACATCCACAATATCCATACTGGGCCTTGCGATTGATGGAGTCAGATGATGAAAAAAGCTGGAACTGCCTATTGAAGATCTATATGAAGTGAGGGGTTCATCGATATCCTCATCCAAATGTGACACAGTAGAAAACTGAGCGGTTATCCAACTCTTCAAGGTACTGTAAGTCTCGGTACGACCAACCAGAGACGGCAGAGGGTTCGGGATGTAATGATTAAGCCAAGAAAAAGAACCCGTCATAGCAACCGGACACTCGCCACTCAATAAACGGCATAAATTGTTAACAAGCTGGCGACGCTCCCCGCTAAAAGGCGTTGAATAATGTAACAAAACGAGAAACAATAAGACAAGATAATATAATTGTCGATTCTTTTTCAATGCAGAAAAATTGTTGTTAGAATGATCACTAAGCACTCGAAGCAACGAATAATTAGGCATAAGTTGGTACTGGTTAATAAGTAATGGCGCTGAGTCTTTATATTCAGCTAAGAATCCAGGTAACTTCTCATGAATAATCAAATAAACCAACTTTTCTATCTCTTGTGCATTTTTGGGAACAGATAGAAAATCTAAACGAGCATCATATTCATCATCATTTTCCGGAATACTCGCTACCTTATCCACATCGTAAGCAGTGACTAAATCCTTTTGGTAACCGGAAAAACTTTAAGGGTTTGCGCAATCTCGGTGTGTTCTTCTTCCCCTTCGAATTCGACCTTAAAGATTTATTGATAATAGCCATCCCTGTTTCTTCACGTAAATTTAGAAAAAGTGTTCGCAGTGATTCTTGAGCACGAGAATCAAAAAAAGAAGGAGATAGCTGATCAATGTATCTTAATGCTCGTGCTATTTTCGCCCCAGATAAAGGAGGGTTTTTCTTGCGTAAGGGTGATTATTTTTTTTAATAGTTTTATACTGTGAAGACCAAGTTCCCCAAAAACCACATTTTTCCAAGATTTGGTTTAAAAAAAGGGGCATATTAAATTTTTCATAATCTCCCTGTTCGAAGACAACCCCATAAACTTGGCCGATAGAACGCGCAACAGTTTTTGAAAGGACATCTACAGGGACGGCCGATTCACTCAACGCCGAAATTCGGGCTGCTGGTGTTCCAATTGCAGGAGCAACTGCCAATAGAGCAAGCTTTTCCCATTGACGCTTATTTTCATTAGGAAGAGCACTGTAGTTAGGAATATTACGTTCGAAACCAAAGTCATCAATAAACTCATTAATCTTATCTTGTCCACCGGCGTATGACAGCAAACGTTCGTCTCTTGATTTTGCCTTAGCCTTCAGTGCCTCAGCTGTCCGAAAAATCCTAGTTTCAGGAATTCGCTGAGTGAAAACGGTACACTCTTCAAATGTATCCCGAAAACCAACATTCTCTAATATCTGTTGTAAATGATATTTTGATGCATGATCTAGCAAAGATTTTTTCTGACGTATTTCTCTTAAAAAATCCGTATTCTTTGATGCTCGATTGTTTATAATTTCCTGGCATTCCTTTAGTGATCTTTCAGTAGTAGTCTCCCAAAATTTCCACCATTTTTTTCTTTTTCGACACGACACTGAAGTTGAAAAATCACTTCACGTAAGAAAAGTTTCAGTAAAGCTCGATTGTACTGATCATCTAATTCAGGATGTTTCTCATGAAGCGCAATACGGTCAACAAGAGATTTTAGGTCTATGTTACTTTCCGCCGTTTCTCCTTTTTGCTCCTTTATGGCTTTTTCTTTTTCTAATTCAGTTAGATTCATGACCGTCCCTATCTCAGGCATAATTAACATTGGTGCATATTAATTCTTGAAACCTTAATGTAAACTTATGCTTTTGGGGCAATTAAAAAAATTATGAAAAGATATGCGTTATATGTTGCATGGCTGAACAGCCTTTTAGGGTTTTTACTGAGCTTGTTTTTAAGTGAAATTTTACACTGGCCGATTTGCGCATTATGTTGGTATCAACGTGTTTGCCTTTACCCTTTAACGATCATTTTAGGGATGGCGTGTTTCCGCAATGATAATAGGATCGGTTTATATACGCTGCCGTTAAGCATGATTGGCCTGATATTTGCTGTTTATCAATATCTTGAACAAATGATCCCGGGCTTTGCACCGATTAATGTGTGTGGACAACATGGTCCAAATTGCAGCGATATTGAGGCGATATGGCTAGGATTTATCACCCTGCCATTGATTTCAGCCATAGGATTTTTGGTAATCAGTCTATGTTTAGTCGTCGCGCTTACAGCATCCCGACCCGCTGATATAAAATCGGGGCCGTCTATCACGAAAAATCCCCCAACTGCGACGATAATCACGAATAGTATCGATATCGAGCACCGCGTGATCAACCGATTGGCTGTCTCGTGAGGATTCGATTATTTTTTTGCCTTGATGATCGCTAACAAAAGATGAACCATAAAACGTAATACATACGCCGTCATCGCACTCACGCCCAATTCGATTGCTCGCCATCACAGGGATGATATTAGCCGCCGCATGACCTCGCATGACCATTTGCCAATGATTTTTAGAATCTATTGAAGGATCTTGCGGCTCGCTACCGATCGCGGTGGGATAACATAAAATATCCGCTCCCATCAAGGTCATCACTCGTGCCGCTTCTGGAAACCATTGATCCCAACATATCGCTGTTCCAACCTGTCCAACCTGCGTTTTCCAGACTTTAAAGCCGGTATCCCCTGGAGAAAAATAAAATTTTTCTTGATATCCATGACCATCAGGAATATGACTTTTTCGATAAACATCTAAAATAGATCCATCGGCATCAATCATCGCTAATGAATTAAAATAACATTGCCCTGCTCGTTCAAAAAAACTGACGGGCAAAACAACCGCATACTGCTTTGCAATGTCACTGAACACTTTTAGAATGGGATTATTTTTAGCCTCATGCGCTAAGGATAAATACTCAGATTTTTGTGTTTTACAAAAATAAGGCGTTGCAAATAACTCAGGTAATAAAACCAAGCGAGCTCCGTTTTTTGCAGCATCAATGACCAATGACTTTGCAAGATTGATATTGTCTTGCATCGTTGATGACATCGCAAATTGTACGATTGCAACATTAAGGTGATGTTTCATTCGGAATCTCAAACAAATAAGGGCAACTGTCGTGAGTTGCCCTTATCAAAGCGATCAACTACCAACGATCATCGCGTGACCGACCACCTCGCGAACCTCCAAAACGGCTACCGCCATCTTCTTTGGCAGGATTAACACGAAGCTTACGCCCATTTAATTCTGTATTGTCTAGCGCCAGAGATGACTGAGCTGATTCAGCAGTTTCAAATGTTATAAAAGCAAAACCTTTGGAACGACCTGTTTCTTTATCAATAATCAAGTTGACTTGTTTGATTTGACCAAATTTACCAAACTGCTCAGTTAGTTCTTGCTCAGTAGCACTGTAGGGCAAATTACCTACATAAATTTTCGATTGGCTCACAGCCTTTTCTCCTAAAAAAATTGAATGATACGCTTGAAGTGAAAAATAAACGCTTCAAACAATACCATCCTATACTATAATTGCTCAGAATGATACTGATTTTCATGAACAAAAAGATAAAAATCAGGACTTAAAATGTTCAACAATTTTCTCTCGCAACTCAATTAAGCGACCATGAAAAAAATGCCCGGCTTCTGGCATAACAATAGACACCGGAGGAACTAACTGACATTTAGCCCACGCGAAAACTTTTTCAGGATCAATCACCTCATCCTGCTCTCCTTGTATTAATAACCATGGGCACTTAATTTCCGGCGTATCTAAAAAATAAGGTTGACCTACAGGAGGAGCAACAACGATGACATGTTTTGCAGCACACCGTTGATGAGCCTTAAATGCCATGCCTGCGCCGAAAGAAAATCCAGCCAGCCAAATGTCATCGCTAGGAAACTGGATTTTTACCCACTCTACTATATGACACAAATCTTCTAACTCACCGATGCCATCAGCAAATTCGCCCTGACTTTTCTGCACACCACGAAAATTAAAGCGAACAGATTTGATGCATAATCCATCCATGGCTGAAGCCAATGTATACACAACTTTATTATGCATCGTACCGCCGTGGACAGGATGTGGATGGCAAATAATACAAGTGACTGCTCGGGCATTATCAGGAATAGATAGCAACACTTCTTGTTGACCAGCAGGACCGATAATGAAGTGTGTTTGATTTCTGATTGTCATAAAAAAGCGTAATGCGTTTGATGGTTTATTCTAAAACTGAACGCCAACACGAAGATTATACGTAAAATAATCCGCGCCATCTACGGAATCACCAGCAAGATATCCATCGTAGTTAGTATCACGTGTCAGTTCAAATCCCAACATAATATTGCCAATAGGATACACATTATAACCCGCAATATAACGTTTTTTAG
>JAJOJD010000024.1 GCA_021208965.1 Gammaproteobacteria bacterium | reverse complement strand
AAGATGTTATGGATTAGCGAGTGCAACAAGATTATTTCAGCGATTGATTGTGGATACGGTAGGCATGATTAGGTTTGCGCCTAGTGCAGCTGCTTTCTGAGCGATCCACGCAAAAGCGCGAAGAGCCAAAACGTATCGCAAACCACCTCAAAAATGATATCTAAAAAACAACAAGAGCATGATAAAAGTGATCCAAAAACTTGGACAGACTATCAGAAGAAACAGGTGGCTAAAGCCAATAAATTAGCACGCGAAAGTCTTCCCATAAAAGGCACTCTTGTTGAAAATTATTTAAAAGAGCATCGTAAAATTGATCTTAAGACTTGGCCAAATGACGTGCGATTTCATCCGAATATTTACTGCGCGATCAACAAAAAATCGTATCCGGCAATGCTCTTATTAGGTAAAGATAAAGCAGGCAATGTGCAAGTCGTACAAGCGACTTTTTTGGATCAAGCCACAAATAATAAACCTGAAAAGTTGCCAGTTTCTAAGCAAACGATTGGCGTTATTAGTGGTGCTGCCGTGCATTTATCTTTATCAATGATAAGAAAAAAACTAATAGCATCGATGCTAAATCTTACATCGCAGAAGGCGCTGAGACTGGCTTGAGCACCTTAATGGCTGATCAAAAAAATGAAGTCAAAGTTACTCTGGGACAATCGAATTTTCTCTCAACGCACAAGCTTGTACTGCAAAAAAATGTGGTGTTTTGCTTTGATAACGATGCGAAAAGTTCACCTGAAAATCGTTTCAAAGAGCAGGCCGAAAGGCTGCAATCACAAGGCAAGAATGTCGCATATTTAAAGCCAGAAAAGACGGGGCATGATCTTAATGATGCGCTTAAAGAGGGTGGTATTAATCATCTCAAAACCATACTTTCCCATGAGAAAAGTTTTGACTTAAACGCGAAAGATATCGTTCATAGCAAAGAAAATTTAACGCTACAAGTGCGTATTAAAAATGGCAATAAACAGCATGCCATGAATCGTGTTTTAGCTCAGAAAAAAGCAGTGTCATTGTCTCAAAAACAATTGAATCCACCCCAAAATATAGATCGAGAAATTGGGCATTAATCCTCGTTAATGTCTAAAATTCCGTTTACTTTGGCTTCTGCTTTTTCTTTAATAATATTAACTTCATTATCGACATCAGGGTATTTTCCATCAAGCACTTTTCCAAATAAAACGCGAGTTAATACACGTGTTTCAAGTGACCATGACAATAAGTTTTTCCACAAAGTACGCTGTTTTTCTTCAGAAAAAATCGAAGAATTTTCACCAGTTCCGCCTTTATTATCAGATAAACTTTCAATTTCCATACCCATTTCAATCAGTTTTCGAATGTAGTGCGCGATAGAAATATGTTGCTCTTTTGCGTTTAATTTTAATTTTTCATGAATTTCGTCAGGTAACGTTATGCAGAATCGCGTCATTTTTTATCCTTTTTGTTGATATCAAAGTGATGAGTATTATCACATATGATGATGAATAAGTATATAAAAACGATATCATTGTGATGTTTTAATGGTTCTAACTTATTGAAAGTTCGTTAAATATCAACATTCATTACAAACATCATATTGATATCACATATTCAAAAATTTATACCTTGCTTATAAAAAGGCAAATAGATGTAACTTATTGAATTCAAAAGAAAAATATAGGCAACGTCGAGTTGCGACATGTGTGAGAACCAAAAACTACCACAACACTAACAACATCACAAAATAGCATCATTGACTTCATGATGTTAACTCCATGGAGGTTAAAAATTTTTAAACGGGAAATCTTAAAGAAACGCGATAAGTTTCTTTAATGGAGTCGTCAATATATATAAAAAATAAACGTCAATCCTCTCATGCTCTAACGAAGCCTTTAAGGATTTATTTAATGTATTAAATAAGTCTGTTGACATCGTTTTTAGTTTTGATATGATTCGTTGCCCCACTGGTAAATGTGTTATCTCTACAAGGAGATAAACATGCCTTTAATTAAGCCCTATAAAAAGATTCAACATAAAGTTATAAAGCTTTCATGTCCACATGATATGCTTGAAGAAATTCAACAGTATTGCGCTGCATTTTATATTGAAAAACCTGAAGAGTTTTTTATACAAGCGGCGCACTATGTATTAGCGAACGACAAAGACTGGACTCGTTCAAAAAAATCATCCCTCAAGGACGCTTCATCCAGCATTTGACTAACTGCGTCAGTAGTCCTTAAAATGCGGAACGTATTTTAAGGTGTGGAAGTTTTAATTGACTCAGTCAAGAATCATTATGGCAAGAGCAGAGAAGGTTGAAAAATTAAAAGTGATTACCCCTTATTGTGGTTTTATATTGACCAGGAGCAAAAAATGCTAAATGGCGCCGATTTCCCACCCATCACCGTATTGCCCGTCTTACTCTCGGCTGCGCTGGGTTCATTAGAAGCTTCTGAGCATCAGTTAGCGAGTTTTCGTCGCGTTAAAAACAGACCTTATTCCTTGGATAATCAGACCATCCATGACGTGATTCGATCTTGCACGAAACAGAATTACACCATTGCTCACGAAAAAGCGATATGTGCTCATTGGCGCAGCCAAGGGGGGCTTAGCGTTTTACAAAAAAAGATGCTGAAGGAACTCGAAGAAAAGCTTTTGCACATGGAAGAAGTTAATCTGCACATGATCACCTTAGCGAACCAATGTAAGCTTCAGACGATAGAGAAGCTTATCAAGCAAGATGATACTAGTTTGGCGATCGATAGGCTACAAGAATGGTTTTCCTCATCTGAGGATCTCCTCGATGACGATGAGGTTCAATGTCTTGACTGTGGTGAAACGGTTGCTGTACTTATTTACGCTGACGATGTGAATAGTGGCTTTGTTGATTAGCCCAAACTTTGAACATTCTATCTAATTGACGACCATTCTAATATAATCCTTCACCTACGTTCAAGCAGTATTGGATACCTAAAAATGCCCAACAAATACCCCGCTAAAAAAGGTTGGAAAGTTCCCAAACAAAAATACAAAATTAGCAATTGGTCTGATTATAATGAAGCGCTTCGTCAGCGTGGCAATATTGATATTTGGATGTCAGAAGAAATGATTGATGTGTGGTATGAAGCTGAGCGTATATATGACGGTACAGGCACTCCAAAAAAGTTTAGTGATTTAGCCATTATTGCTTGTCATGAAATACGACTTGTTTTTAAGTTACCATTGAGACAATGCCAAGGTTTTATTGATTCACTTTTTGCATCAAAAAACATTCCACTTTGTTGTCCTGGTTATAGTTGTTTATCGAAACGATTAGCGCAACTTGCGCTTTCTGCGCCGCCTTATAAAAAAAGTGATAAAGTAGATAAAGCGGTCGCTGCAATAGCGATTGATTCAACGGGATTAAAACGCTTTGGTTTAGATGAATGGCATCAAGAAAAGCATAAAATATCAGCTAAACGTAGTTGGCGTAAATTACATGTTGCCGTTGATAATTTGCATATTATTCATGCGGCAGTATTGACTGATCGTTTTACGTCTGATGATCAAATGGTAGAGTCATTAGCCAGTGAAGTTGAAGTCAATGTCAACCATGTGACTGCAGACGGCGCTTATGATAAAACACCTGTTTACGAAGATTTATTAAAACATTTTCCACAGGCTGATATTATTATTCCAACGGATAGCGATGCTGTATACAACACCGATAATCATCCACAACGTAATCGAAATCTTCAAGAAATAAGAACGTTTGGTCGTATGGCATGGCAAAAAGTAAGGGAATATGGCAAGAGAAATATTTCTGAGTTATCGATTCAGCGTTACAAAAAAATAATCGGTAGACAATTGCATGCGAGAGAATTTTCACGTCAAAAAAATGAAACAATGTTAGGCTGCGGAGTTTTGAATCGGATGACAAAATTAGGAATGCCGACAAGTTATCGTTGTGCCTGAATTTTGAGATTAGAGTCCATGGATGGGGTTAGGCAACAAAGCCGATAAGGGCTGTTACCAGGCCTAATTCAATAGCATTTTGCAATTTAATCTGTAAAATCTACGAAACTATCGAATACGAGCGTATTTTTATATGAAACCCTTTTCAAACACGCTTCCTGCAAAATCTGAGCCTATGAGCCATACTTTATACGCCGAAATCACCACGCCACTCGCGAATTCCGTCGCTCCCTTAAGTAATCGCTATCAAATAGCCGCTACGAGTGATAATACTCGACGTGCCTATCACGCCTTCTGTGGAAGAACCCCCATTTTTGTAGGGTAATTTTTATACAGTTTGATAAATTATTTTTTTGTTCTAATTTTGCCCATGCCAGAACGTAAGTTTTTGTTAGTTTTTTCTAACTCTTTGTTCGCTTTCGCCTGCTCTGCAATTTCGCTCCTAAGCGCTAAAATTGTTTGCTCTTTTTCACTGAGCAGCTTAACCTGCTGCAACTGCTCACGCTGCATTGCTTCTAATTTTTGTTTCAACTCTTTATTGATAGTTTCGATATCTTGTTTGTATTTATCAAATTGTTTCTGAATATTGTTTGATACTTGTCTACTTTGATCAATCATTTTAAGCCAACGATTTTCAGATTGCTCTTGGCGCTGTCTTTCTTCTATTAATTGTTGCTGATACTTTTCTGTTTGCAGAGAAGATTGTGTTTGAAGTTCCTTGAGCTCAGCTTGTACTCTATTGTATTGCTCAAGCAGCGTATGTTTTTCATCAATCGCGTTTTGAAGCCTTATTTCATGCTGTTTTTCACTTTTTTCTGTTGCTTGTTTTTCTGTCATCACCCTTTCTTGCGCTACAGCTAACTCTCTTTGCAGATGGGTGATAGCTTCAGCTTGGGTATGCAGCTGATTCTCTTTTTGATTCAGTGTTTCCTTAAGTTCAGTGAGTGTTTTATTAGCATGGTATTGGTCTTGTTTCAGTTGCTCTTGCTGTGTTGTTAAATTCTGCTTAATCTCAGCCAATTGATTAGCGGCTTGTTCCATCGCCACTTGCCAAAGTACTTCAATGACTGAGATTAATTCCTTTGGCATGTTAACGGGTAAATGATGAATTTCCCTCGTGGCTGTCCTCACATATAAAGAGAAAAGTGTAACTCACGCCACCTTCAATGATAGTATCTTGACCATGTCGAACGCATGATCGTTGGACGGAGGACGCTTGAAGTCATATTCACCGTACAAGTTTATATGCCGCCAAGTTAAGATGGATCCATTTTTAATCATACTGACAATTTCGTTTCGCTCGTTATCATCAACACAATTTGCTAACAATTGCGATAAGTATAAATAATTCCATAGCACAATAGCATTTTGAATAAACGTTTTACAGGCGGTTGCAATTTCTTGTTCTTCAATTGTGGCTTGTTTAAATTCGCCATCATTTGCAAAGAAAACGGCATTAGAGAATTTGTTTGATAATTCCACGCGGTTGAGTTGCTTTTCAATTTTTTGACGAAGTTTGACATCATGATAATAGGTGAGAATAAAAATAGATTTAATAATCCGGCCGAATTCCTTGAGGGCTTTGTATAAGGGATTATTTTTCGCATAAGAGCTGAGTCGTTTAAATAATTGTGACGCGGTAGTATGTTTGAGTTTAATGGTTACCATAAAACGTAAAATATCATCCCAATGTTCAGCGATAAGCTTTTGGTTAATAGCACGACTAGGTAATATTTTATAACCGCGTTTTGCATACGTTTCCTTCGAAGAAAAAGCATAAATACATTGTTTGCCAATATTTTTAGGCTCTTCGCGCTTTTGCGTGGATCGCTCAGAAAGCAGCTGCACTAGGCGCAAACCTAATCATGCCTACCGTATCCACAATCAATCGCTGAAATAATCTTGTTGCACTCGCTAATCCATAACATCTT
>JAJOJD010000068.1 GCA_021208965.1 Gammaproteobacteria bacterium | reverse complement strand
ACTCAGGAATCACCGGCACTTGTTCCGACGGTAAATACGTCAGATCAACAATCGGACGATCGGCGGGTAATGGGAGTACTGCGTTTAAAAAGCTCATTAATAAGTCCGGATGGTCTCCAAAAATCTTCTTAAATACCACATCGGCTTTTGGATCTAAATAACGCGACATATCTTTATCTCTCTCACGGTTAAATGAAGGGTTCAGGTAATTTAATTAACACAAACTATACACGATTGACTTAAAAAAATCATGGTGTTTTAGTATGACAAAGGAAATGACCTGTTGCTCTAACGCTCATTTAAGCTTTTCTTGAAGGTTAAAAATAACTTGCTGCGATATTTTTGCACACTCAGTCAAACTATCCTCTAAGTATAAAAGTTCAATTTTTTGTACTGGCGTTAAATAACTGTTTTTCCGCCAAAACTCGCACTGTTCCTTTAATATTAATAATTGCTCTATCTGAATCTCATGATCTTTTAAACATTGTTCCTCATCCCATAAATCATGGGGCAAGAGGTGCGAATCGTCATTCAAAAGTTGAAAAGCATTTTTAGACGCGTCAATCGCATTAATCACCCGATCTTGAATCACGGGCAACATATCCAGAGTGGTATAGTGTTTAGGATCTTTTTCTAACATAAGTTGATCATCCTATCAGCAAACTTTTCTGACAACAGCATACAATAAAGGCCAGACGGAATACTGCCCTCTTGATGAATAATCTTTTTTTCGCGTTCAGTTAAAAACAGAATTGGAACGTCATTAAAAAGCGATTAAACGTCTGTTGCAGGTGTTGATGCAACCACCGATTTCTTCGCGCGAGGTGCCTTTTTAGAGGTAACTTTCTTCACGGCCTTTTTTGCCACTGTTGCGATTTTCTTAGCCTCAGGTTTCTTAGCCACTTTTTTAACCACTTTGGCTTTGACAGCTTTCTTGGCCTTCGTAGGGTTAGCCGCCGCCCCGCCCTTTGCCGCTTTTAATTCAGCCTTGTTATCTGCTTTCAACGTACGCAAGTCATTTTTTAATGACTTAATTGTTTCTTTAGCCGCTACCAACGCTACTTTTAATTTTTCAACTCTTGGATTTACCATGAACATTTCCTCTAAAATAAATGTTGTACAAAGATTGTAAACGTAAATGATTCTTGTCGACAAGGGTCATTTCATATTTCCCTATCAATCATGGTAAACTGCGCGACCATTTTACCTGTATTTCAAGGAAACTATGACCAAAGCCGATTTTATTAACCATCTTGCCGCTAAACTGAATATCACAAAAGCAGAGGCTGATCATGTTTTTCTGACTGTCTTTGATGCACTCACCGACGTGTTGATGGATCAAGACAAAATGATGGTTCCAGATTTCGGGACATTTTCAACTAAAATTCGTGAAGAGAAAACCGGACGCAATCCAGCCACGGGCAAAGAAATGCTGATTCCGCGTGCTGTGGTAGCACACTTCAAACCCGCTCCAAAACTCAAAGAAAAGCTGAATAAAAACTAATTTTGTTTTCAAAATCAGACGCTTGAGTTGTTACACAAACGGTTTTGTTATTGCCTCTTGAGCGCCTACATTTTGATGTACAGCAACGCCGTTTAAAAATGGTCAGGGTTCATGGCGCGCATTGCACAACACCGATGCGTATTGCATCAAATTCTGTCAGCGACACTGACAGAATTAAACCATCAATAATTTTTCATTCCCCTTGAGGGACTGGGTGATCCAACACAAGAGTTCTTTGGCCAAAAATGAAATGGACAACCATAGACGTTTTATTCATTTTAGCCAAAGAGCCGCCCGATTTTTTGAAAATCATTGTGAGCGCTAGCTTTTAATGATGATCAAAAAGACGGGGCTTCTGACAAGACGCTTGCCAACCATCGACGTTAGTGGGATGTTTTTGTCACGATAAATACCATGTGTTGCGACAAAAAAGGCGGCGGCTTGTCTCTGGAAAAGCTCTGCTTTGAGCTGCGTCACTGCGATGAAGCGCTTTGTTTAAGCGCGTAATTCCGCAGTGACGCAGCGAAGCCTGCATCAAAAAAGCGTTTGAAATCAACTGATTACAAACACATGCGCCCGCGGAAAAAAGCGCTAGCGCCTTTTTCCGATTTTTTTTACGCGGATATTAAAAAAATCCGCGCATTGTTGGTTTGTGGAACTCGTGCGTAAAGTCACAGACTTTTCCACATTTCCACAGTTTGGTGAATTGTGAATGTGGTGCGTAAACTTTTTTATAAGCACTCGTTTATAAAAACAGTTTTCCACACATTTACAATTTTTTAAAAAAGCATTGAAAAAGAAAAAAACTTATTTATACTGCCAGAGTAAGGATTACTGACGAGCGGGCGAAACTCCCGCGAAACCATTCTGTGGTCTAATCCCATCAGCTGAACCTTTAACTCTTTAGTCGTCAGCGGAGCATTTAGCTTAGAGTCATTGAGGTATAAATGCAAAATTTCGGTTTTGCCAATCACCTTAACAAATCATTTTTGATTTGATCTTTTTTTACTTTGTTATTTAACACGTAACAACTAAAACGTAATAGTTTATTATTTAAACTTTTAACGCGTATAACAGTCATTATTTATTTTATCATGTAACGATATACCTTTAATCCTGTTAGCACTTTGAAAACTAAAAATAAAACTATGGAGAAAAAAATGGAAAATCAACCAATAATCAACAACGAGAACGAAAATACTGAAAACTCTAAAAAGCAACGTTTACTCAGCGATGACACGTATCAATCACTCATGAACACGCAAGAAGCTATCTTTATAAAAACTCAAATTAGAATACCGCTTAGAAAAATAATCGACTGACTTGTTAATAACGAATCTATGCAAAAAATATCTGATGAATTTATTGAAAAACTGAACTTTTTAACGACTTAACATTTTAACACTCAACAAGGAGAAACGATGACAAAAACTAGTAGACAGTAACAAAAATGAGAATTGGGTATCTTTGGATACCTACCACTCATGGGGTAACCGTGAACTGGTAGCTCACTTACACTAAACTTAGAAAAATAACGATGCACTATAATATACAAAGACCTTTGGTTGAGATGAAAAAGGCATTTTCTGGTTATAAGATTGGCTCGCCGAGAACGAGAGAAACGTATTATTTTGTCATCACGCTGATCATTAAAGATTTTTTTTATTTAAAGCACTATTTTGATTCTTTTTATTCGGTCAGATTAGAACATGTTCAAGTGCTGATGAAACATTGGGAGAAAAAATCTCTCTCCAACGTCACGATTGGTAGCCGTCTGTCTATTTTAAGAAAATATCTCGCCATTTTAAAGCATGATATTAATCTTCCGACGAATGTTGAGCTGGGGTTATCTAGAAAAAAAGTAATATCTGGCCCACCGGAAGCGATAGATATGAATAAATTATTTCAAACGGTAAAACATCCATTAACGCAGCTGATATTGAAACTACAAATTTGCTTTGGGTTAACTAAAGAAGAAGCCGTAAAATTTAAAATCCAACTCTATCCTGGCAATAATAAGGTACTGTATGTCTCAAAGCTTGTTTCGTATAACAACAAAGACAGACTGATTCGCATTTACTCGGCCGAACAAGAACTTATTTTAACACAACTCCTTGATGAAATTGGCCTTCATCCTTCGTTATCAGAAAAATATAGCAAGGCAGCTCTTATGAATTTTTATCACGCTGAACTCGGCTTATATGAGTTTTCATCCAAAACATCGTTTCGCGCTACGTATGCAAGAAATACGTTTGATTATCTGGTGCATCAGAAAATGCTATCTCATGATGAGGCTATAACACAAATTGCGCAAGAGATGGGGTTGCCGCAAACAAAAACTATCAAAAAGTGGTTAAGCCATGAGTAACAAAGCCATTGAAAGCACGTATCATACTGTTGCAAAAACGCTTGCTCAAGCACGATTGTCTTACCAATCTTTGGGGGATTATAAAGGTATCTTGCGATTAAGCGTAGAACAACTGAATAAAATGGGATTTATCTTGCGGTCCATTGACCAACTGAAGCAAAAGCACGTGGATAAACTTGTTAAATCTTGGCAAGACAATAAACTTTCTTCAGGCACCATAAAAAACAGACTTTCGGCACTACGACGCGTTACCGAGCTTTCTGGTCGGAATGAAGTTGTTAAAAAAAATACGGATTATGTGATTGCGTCAAGAAAATATTATTCTGAAAACTCTAAAGCAGTACATGATATTGACTTTGATAAAATTACCGATCCTTATGTAAAAGCATCTCTTGAACTTCAAAAAGAATTCGGATTGAGGCGCGAAGAATCCATTAAATTTAAACCGCATCAAGCCGATGAAGGATTAGGAATACGATTCAAGGTTCTTGGACAAAAGGTGGCATAGCGCGCTTAATTCCGATTACAAGGCCATCACAGCGCGATTGTTTAGACAGAATTAAATTATTGGTCGGTAAAGAATCTCTGATTCCGAAAGATCTCACGTATCGCCAACAACGCGAGCGTTATGATTATTTAACGCATAAAAATGGTTTTCATAAACTGCATGGATTACGTCATGCCTATGCACAGCGTCGCTATGAAGTCATCACGAATGAAATGACCAAAGGCTATGGTTGGAAACCGCCGATAGCTGGTGGACCCACCCCATCTCAACTGAACGCCTATGAAAAACATATTGATTATCAAGCGCGTCTTATGATCTCGCAGGAGCTCGGCCATTCTCGTGTGGAAATAATTCGAAGCTATTGTGGTTAGGTACGTTACTTCGGATAATATTACTGTCTCGGTCGATAGAACTTGAAATTATATATCAATCTTGAGGCGAATACATCCTAATATGGGCAAAAATCAACCATCTCTTACGAGGCGACTCAAACACGTCAAAAAAACATCTTGTCCCCAGGCTTATCCCACGAATCTGTGGATAAGTCTTAAGCACCTGCTGACAGTTGATGCTTGTCCCAATAGGCCATAAAACCTTCCGCTGCTTCTTTGACTCGTGTGTAAGTTTGTTCAATCGTCGAATCAGACATCTCTCTCGCGGCTGTTTGGAAATCCAGCGTCGCCTCATTGAGCCGTGGAGCTTTGGAATAACAGAGACTGCCAATCAGGCTGTGGATCTCTTTTCGGAGTTCCGTGTAATCTCTCTGTTGAACAAGTGTATGAAAGTGAGGTAAATACTGTTCTTTGAGTTGCGTGCATAAGACATTAAAGAGTTGGTTTGTCTTTGCTTCAGAATGTAAGAAAATCATGGTCCCTTCAATATCGATGATAGGAAGACCATCTTTTTGATCCTTGTCGTCAATCGCGTCTGCTTTTTTGTAAAGAGTACAGGTCGCGACCATATCATCCAGTAAGGTCAGTTCAGGAATGGTAACATCTTTTCCTTCGCCATAACGTGCCCAAATAATATCAATCTTTTCTTTGTTAATGGGTTTACTGAATACTCCCTGCATTCCCGCGTCTTGACAAAAGGTCTTGACTTCAACCGCCGCATGCGCTGTTAAAGCAATGATCGGGGTTTGAGTATTTGCTTTGAGAGCCGTTTCTTTCTCACGAATCAGTTTAGCTACCTCATGCCCTTGGCTGTCGGGCAATCCCATATCCATGTAGACACAGAGATACGTATCGGGTTTGAATTTTTCGAGGGCTTCTTTGCCATCGCTCGCGATATCCACTCGAAACCCTTCGCTATTGAGTATTGCCTCCGTCACCATCTGGATAGTCAGATTATCTTCAACCACTAACACGAGAGGGGAATGTTCATTCAACGCCACGCTGGGTTCCATCGAAAGAGACTTCTTTTTCTCTGGAGCAGCCGTCTGTTGTATTGGCGCAGGAACCTTTTTAGCCAAGAGCGTGCGATGCTTTTGACGCTCTTGATCAGATAAGGTTGATTCATCGGTCAACTCTAGTGGGATAAGTATCGTAAAGCTACTGCCCTTTCCAACTTCACTCGCCACTTTAATATGACCATTCATGTGTTGGG
>JAJOJD010000059.1 GCA_021208965.1 Gammaproteobacteria bacterium | reverse complement strand
CGTTAGATGGCACCTGGGCAGAATATCAACGAGAAAATGGAACCGGTGGCCATCGCAGTGATTTTGATACCGCCATCGATTTTTTGGGCTGGTATTGTCACCGCGCACATATCCGCGCAAAAATTCCGGTCAATAATGCGTATGCGTTATATCTTGCGTATCACGAAGGGATAGGCGGATATAGTCGCGGCGCGTATAAAAATCAGCCCTATTTGATGACCATCGCTAAACGCGTACAACATCAGGCAGACGTCTACCACAAACAAATTTTACAATGCCAGCACTCCTTGCCTAAGAAAAAAAGTTGGAGCTTTTTTTAAATGACCTTAGCATTAGAAATTAATGACTTAAAAAAAACGTATGCGAATGGCTTTGAAGCCCTCAAAGGCATTCATTTTTCTGTCGAACACGGCGATTTTTTTGCGCTCCTAGGCCCAAATGGCGCGGGAAAATCAACCACGATTGGGATTATATCCACGCTCATTAAGAAAACCTCAGGCAATGTTAATATTTATGGCCATGACATTGAACGCTTTCCTGTGAAAGCAAAATCACTCTTAGGCGTTGTCCCGCAAGAAATGAACATGAGCGTTTTCAATAAGGTTTTCGATATTGTATACAATCAAGCCGGATATTATGGCGTTGAACGTAAACTCGCGAAACAACGAACGGAAAAGCTCTTGAAGGCACTGGGGTTATGGGAAAAACGAGATGTGACCTTGCGACAAATATCAGGGGGCATGAAACGCCGATTAATGATTGCTCGCGCCTTAGTCCATCAACCTAAATTTTTAATTTTAGATGAACCCACGGCTGGCGTCGATATTGAACTCCGTCGGTCCATGTGGGAGTTCCTGCAGGAAATCAATCAACGCGGGACAACCATTATTTTAACGACCCATTATCTCGAAGAAGCCGAACAGTTATGCAATAAAATCGCGATTATTGATCATGGCCAGATTATTAAAAATACCGATAAAAAAACGTTGTTATCAGAATTAAATCAACAAACCATTATTCTGGATGTGAAGGAACCTTGTACTGTTCTCCCCGAATTATTTCCTTATACCGCACGATTAATCGATACAACGAGTATCGAAGTTGACATTCTGGACACGCAAGACATCAATAGCCTTTTTTCTTTATTGTCACAACAAAACATCCAGGTGATGAGTTTACGAAATAAAAGCAATCGACTAGAAGAGTTATTCATTCGACTGATTGGTAAAAAATAATATGGTTATACAACAATTTATCGCATTGAAAACACTATTACGCGTAGAAATTAGCCGATTTCTACGGGTTTGGCCGCAATCATTGATGCCGCCAGTGATAACAATTTTATTATATTTTTTAGTATTTGGGCATTTTATTGGGGCCAGATTATCCATATCGTCAAACCTCTCCTATATGCAGTTTATTGTTCCCGGGCTTGTCATGATGGCCGTCGTGATGAGCGCTTACAACAACGCCGCGTTTTCATTTTTTGTGGCACGTTTTCAACGGAGTATTGAAGAAATAATCATTTCACCCATGAATACACATATGTTATTGCTCGGATTTTCTCTTGCGTCAATTGTGCGAGGGATTTTAACGGGGTTGATCGTCACTACCGTTGCCTTCTTTTTTTATCCACATCTACCTAGCCATAGATGTCTATTGATAATGGCGACTATTCTCGCCGCCTTGCTATTTTCTTTGCTCGGTTTTTTGAATGGCATGTTTGCGAAAAAATTCGATGACGTTTCAATCATCCCAACATTTTTACTCACCCCACTGATTTATTTGGGGGGTGTTTTTTATTCGTTGAATGAGCTATCTCCAATCTGGAAAACGGTCTCCTACATCAACCCAATGACCTATTTAGTCGCTTTGTTTCGTTACGGCTTTATCGACGTGCACGAAGTGAATATTCGCTCTGGCGTTATGGTTTTAGTGACGCTGAATGTGCTGCTATATTTTTGCTGCTATCGATTGCTAAAAAAAGGCGTAGGAATTAAAACATAACACTACACTTCTGAAGCGAGCCCTCATCGTATTTTCTGTCCGCTTAATAATTTATCGAGTTGTGGTATTACTTTATCGCAAGATAGGATCTGTATGTCATCAACCATGCGCTCTTGTTCGCCCATGTAAAATAAATAACAGGTTGCTTGTGGATAATCTTCTTTAAATGCTTTTAATCCTTTCAGATCAGATGGATCATATCGATCACGACTTTTGACTTCAATGGCATATAAACCGCAAGGTCCGTAAGCGATAAAATCAACTTCAATCTGGCTGCTGGTACGCCAAAAAAAGAATTCATATTCTAAATGAAAATAATCATTAACTGCGCGCAATTCTTGTAAAACAAACCCCTCTAATGCATGACCATTAATTTCTTGATTGCTATCTAGCGGCCCACGGGGACGCAGTGTTTGATAAATGCCGACATCAAATAAATAAAATTTTGGCGCGTGGCTGAGTCTTCGTTTCGCGCGTTTAGTAAATACGGGTAAGCGATGAGCGATCAACAAATCCTCTAAAATATCATAGTAGTTACTGACAGTTTTGTTATCGATACCCAATTCTCTGGCAATACTGGCGTATTCAACTTGTGTTCCATGAGAGAAACTCGCTGCCTCAAGAAAGCGATGAAACGTTTGGATGTTGCGTGTCAAGCCTTCTTGTAAAACCTCTTCGCGCAAATAAGTCGTGACATAACTGGAAAGATAGGCTTTGGGCATGTCATGTTTTTTTACGGCGGGAAGTTGGCCAAACTGTAAACTTGTATGCAGATTAAAAGACTCACCTTCTTCTATCGCTGTTAAAGGATGAGCGATCACGTGTAATGCACGACCCGCAAGTAGATTAACCCCCTTTTTACGTAATGAGCGTGCACTAGAACCCGTTAAAATAAACCGCCTTCGTTCTGACTCCATCACTCGATGGACTTCGTTTAATAGCATGGGGATTTTTTGAATTTCATCAATAATGATCCACTGACGTGGATCTTTAGGAAAAAATTGTTTTATTCTCCCTGGTGAGGCAATCAATTCTAAATAAACCGTTTGATCTAATAAATCAATATAGCGTGCTTCTGGAAACGCTTGTTTAACCCAAGTTGTTTTGCCTGTGCCACGTGCCCCCAGAATAAGGTAGCTGTGTCGGCTGTTTTGAAGAATGCCTAGCAATCTTTTGTACATTTTTTACCGTTTTTGCGACTATTTATTCAAGAGAAGCATAACTCATTTTTTGCAATATTGGAACGATAATCCAATATTGCATGTAATATTGGATTATCGTTCCAATGAGATGTAAACTTGAATAACCTGAAGTGAATCTGTTGAATATTCAAAATCATGCGACTATACGAACCGTCTATCCGACAATCCCCCATTTTCCTGAATGAACGTAACCGTCATCACGTTGTCAATGTTATGCGCTGTCAACCAGGAGATATTTGTTCCCTCTTTGACGGAATGGGTTATGAAGTTAAGGCTAAAATCAACCACATCACGAAAAAAGAAGTGGCCCTCACTCGTTTAAACGAGGTTCATCACCCGAATGAATCCAGCGTAAATATTCATCTGTATCAAGCCTTATGCAAAGGCGACAAAATGGATTGGGTCATTCAAAAATCAATTGAACTCGGCGTCAACAGTATTACGCCGATTATCACTGAACGTTGTGAGGTGAAACTCTCTGCTGATCGCATGGAGAAAAAAATCGCGCACTGGAAAAATGTCGCGATTAGTGCCACAGAACAATCAGGGCGATCTGTCCTCGCAGAATTACACCCCCCCCTATTTTTTCACGAAGCGATAAACCAAAAAATAGACGGATTACGACTACTGCTTTCACCACATACGACAAAAAAATTATCGCAGATCACGATACAAAAAACGCTACTGATCTTTATTGGTCCCGAAGGCGGATGGACAACAACAGAATTAAACCATGCGGCACATCATGACGTCTTGAGCGTGAGTTTAGGATCACGTATATTGCGAACAGAAACGGCATCACTGGCGATCATTGCTGGGTTGCACGCACTATCAGGAGAATATTAACCATGCGTCATTTTTCATTTCTTGACCAGGTACTGCTCCATTGCGATCTTGCGCGAAAAACACTGCTTGTTCAACCGACTCATCATCAGCGAGCATGCCCTATAAAAGCTGATGATAGCGATGCTCTGTCAGAAAAAGAAAAAAAGCACGCTGCAGGCTTAATGCGCGTTAACCATGCAGGCGAAGTCTGTGCCCAAGCCTTATACCAAGGTCAAGCGATTACAGCGCGATCTAAAACACTGCGTGAAAAAATGCAACACGCTGCAGATGAAGAGCTTGATCATTTAGCATGGTGTAATCAGCGCTTACAAGAATTAGATAATCATGCCAGTTATCTGAATATTTTTTGGTATCTTGGCGCATTTGGCATCGCCATCGCCGCAGGATGTGTAGGTGACCGATGGAATCTTGGGTTTTTAGCCGAAACAGAGCAACAAGTCGTTCAACATTTAGAATCACATTTAGGTTTACTACCAGAAAATGATGTCAAAAGTCGGCTTATTGTTGAACATATGCGTGATGATGAAAAACAACATCGTCAAATGGCACAAGATAATGGCGCGGCTGAGCTTCCCATCATGATTAAAAAATTGATGCAGTTTAGTTCAAGCGTCATGACACGACTAGCGTACTATGTATGATTTCTGATAATATACGAGAGATAAAAGAACGCCTATTTGTTCTCGCGAAACATCGTTTCCATTCTGAAGATCCAGTGACACTACTCGCTGTCTCTAAAACAAGATCGATCTCGGATATTGAAGCGGCGATTCAGGCTGGACAATGTGCTTTCGGCGAAAACTATCTGCAAGAAGCCTACCAGAAAATAGAAAAATTAAAAAAATATCGTCACTTAGAGTGGCACTATATTGGCAAAATACAAAAAAGAAAAATAAACCGCCTGGCTCAATATTTTGATTGGATACAAACATTAACCTCTGAGGACGAAGCGACAAAACTGAATGCTGCCTGTGAAAAACTCAGCAAAAAAATACAGGTTTGCCTTCAAGTCAACATCAGCAACGAATCGCAAAAAAACGGAATGATGGCCCTCGGTATCATCGATCTTGCGAATTATATCATAGCCTGCTGTCCTTTTTTATCTTTACGTGGCTTAATGGTAATGGGGGGAAAAACAAACGATCATCATCATTTAAGTCAAATATTCCAGCAGGCACGGACACACTATGATCGCTTAAAAATGAATGCTTCTCATGTGGATACATTGTCGATGGGAATGAGTCATGATATGGTGACGGCTATTGAATCAGGCGCGACAATGGTTCGTATTGGAACAGCCATTTTTGGAGAAAGACCGTCATGAAAAAAAAACGACAACAACTTAGAATCGCGTTTATTGGGTGTGGTAATTTATCGACGAGTTTAGTGAAAGGTTTATTGGCCTCCGGCTGTTCACCACAAAATATTTGGGCAACGAATCGCAGCGCTGAAAAAAATCAACAACTACGCGACTCTTTAGGAATACACGTTTCGGAAAACAATCATGATGCTCTCGAACATGCTGATATTGCCGTTTTAGGTGTTAAACCTCAACAAATGCAGGATCTTGCCGTCGATATTGCAGCTGTTGTGAGAAGACGAAACCCACTGATTATTTCAGTCGCTATTGGAATCACAACGGTTCAACTCAATCGCTGGTTCGGTAAGCATGATATATCCATTGTACGCAGCATGCCCAACACCCCCGCGCTCGTTTCTGCAGGAGCATGCGGTTTATTTGCGAATTCATGGGTAACCCAAGAACAAAAAAACCTCGCGGAATCACTATACCGCGCGGTTGGTGTAGCCGTTTGGGTTGAACAGGAAGCGCTGATTAATGTTGTTGCCGCCCTATCAGGCTCAGGCCCCGCTTACTTTTTTTATATGATGGAGGCAATGCAAGAGGCCGCTATTCGACTCGGGCTACCTGAAAAAATAGCGAATGCGTTGGCTTTACAAACCGCCCTAGGAGCGAGTAAATTAGCACTGGATAGTGACGATGATGTAACAACACTGCGTCGTAAGGTAACCTCACCCAAAGGCACAACAGAACAGGCGATTAAAGTCTTTGATGAGCATAACTTTACTCGTCTTGTGGAACAGGCGATGGCAGCGACAATTCATCGCGCCGAAGAACTGACACAATTATTCGATCAACCGACGACCCTATAGGAGATAATGAGTGGCGCTGTGCAACAAACATTAATGTTTATTATACAATTTTTGTTTGGTTTATATTCATTCATGCTTGTTTTGCGCGTTTGGATACGGATGAACGGTATACAAGCAAATCATCCGCTTCTCGTGAGCATTGCAAAATTAACAAACCCCCTTGTAAACCGACTCAAAAAGTGGATTCCAGATGTTGCCTATATTGAAATATCAGGCATCACTTTATTACTCGGCGTAACACTCGTGAAATTACTCTTGGTGAGTGCTGTCGCTTGGCATGTTCCGCACATTCCAGGTTTGTTTGCATGGACATTGATCAGTGCGGTTGAGGTATTTTTAGATGTGGTGTTTTATGCCATGATTATTTTTGCCATTCTCAGCTGGATCCCAAACGTTCAACCTGAGCTTTATAGTTTATTGTCCCAAATTACCGCACCTCTGCTGATGCCGATCCGGCGCTGCTTACCATTGTTCGGAGGACTCGATTTATCGCCCGTCGTTCTTTTACTCTTAGTTCAAGTATTAGAAATGCTGCTGGTACATCCTGTGATGCGCGCAAGTTTGATGGCAACGTTTCAAACCTGACGTTTTAATTGTTCGCGAGCACGATTCAGTTTTTCGGCATATCTTCCCATAATATACTCATATAATTGAATATCGTCCGCACAAGCTTTTTCTAAAAGACTCCGTGTTTTACCTGTTGCATGCGCTTTTTCGGACACTGCGCTCGCGTTAATAATCTCTGCTGACACGAATGGCCTCTGAAATACCTCCGCCATCATGTTCGCAAGTTCATGTGTTCTATCGTATGGGACGACAGCAAAATATTGCTCATCAACAATACGTTTTGCATCAGCAAGCAAATTCGATGTTTGGCGCTGCCCACTAAACATCATACACATTTCACTTCTAATCCTAAAAGAATGCGTATCCATAAGATGCTGAATAAATCCATCAAAATCATTGTTCTCAACATACTGGTTATAAGAACCGTGCTCTGGGCGAGTTCTAATATAGCGAAACAAAGATTCAAGCCGGCTAATCGGATGGCGAATGGATGCGATATATAATGGCTTTTTGCGATAATGCGATAACCATTTATCTATAAAATGTCCAGATTTCACTCCAAAAATGCCTTGGTACCGATGACGCAACAATAGCATCGCCAAGACAAATCGATTGAATCGTCCCTGGCAAGGAAATAAGGTGCCCCAAAGAGAGTGATAACGAATATGACCTGATAATACTTGAATACGAGGCATTTTTTCACGAACCTCGGGATAACATTTTAAAATCTTCAACGCCGACATCGCAGGATAAGGCCTCAAATCACAGAAATGATCATCACCAAAAAGCGTGGTCATATGATGCGATAAAGAGCTGCCTCCACACTTTTCAATATGCGTATGGACAAAAACATGATGATTGAAAAAATGATCGATATTTGATTTCATTGCGTTAACGATATTGTTTGACCTTGCCATAAAAGGCACGAATGGTACAACCTCATACTAAAACTTTCAAGAAAGCTATGAAATAATGCAAAACAGAAGTTCAAATATTCGACTCTATTTTTTTATGTTTTTTGGTACGTTATTGTATTATCTCTACCAAATAAATCAGCATCCTTTCATCGACCCCACCGATGGGGTCACGTATCTACAAGCAGCAGCAGCATATGCACATAACGGATTAGATGGCGCTCTGGCCATAGGTGATCAAGCAAAATGGCCTTTCTATTCGATGATGATCGCATGGATGTATAAATTAACTGGTCATCATGTGTGGTTCGCTCAGCATATACTCGATGGATTTTTTATTAGTCTAAATGCGTGCGTGTTTTTATCGCTCGTCAAGATATTATCGTCACATAAATATGCCATGTTCTGGGGAGCTGGATTATGGCTGACGTGGTATACCTATGTTCCTTTTTGGCCGCAGGTTATTCGTGACCATGGTTTTTTATTGTGTCTCGGTTTATCTCTTTTATCTTACGCCCATTTTTTAATGACAAAAAAAAACAGCTGGGGTATTGGATGGATCGCTAGCTTGTTTTTAGCGCAGCTTTTCCGTCTTGAAGCCATCATTTATATACTCCTGGTCCCTTTCTCGATTTTTTTTATTATTTCCGGCCCATTTTTCTATCGTTTTTCTCTGTGGTGCAGACTGAACCTGTTGCCTCTATTGCTTGGATTATTTATCTTGATCCTTTTTTTAACACATCAACTAGCCATAACAGATTTTCGCTTTTCTTATATGGAACAAGAGTTATCGTTGTATTTATCAACCTTGCATGAAGAATTTACGCAACGTTATCTAATTATAAAGCATCGTATTTTTTACCGCGAAAATGCCTATCAAACAATTGTGTTGATAGCTGGATATTTTTCTGTATTTATTTTTTATATCATTCAGCAAGTGGGAGGCCTTATTTTTTTTCCCGTGTTTCTCTTCAAAAAATTGATGTGTTCACATCAATATTGCACGGTATTTTCGGCTTTGTGGATATACTGTTTGCTATCGCTAGCCATTCCGTTTTTATTTTTTATTGAGTCACGCCTTTTTAAATCAGCGTTATCTGTTGCCTTTTGGATATTGCTTCCTGCTATTTATGGCTTGCACGCTTCCGCGTGTATTGGAGTCGCTGTCAGGATGGAAAAAAACTGGATTCCTGGCGCTGATCATCACTCTCTTAGGCACACATGCGATTCACCATATATTTTCTTTTCATCAACAGGTCAATGATGACAAGGCAGTAGGCTTATGGTTAAAAAATCACTACCCTCACGCGTCTATTTTTACAGATACTAAGAAAATTTTATTTTATGCCAGCAATCCCCCCATGTACCGGCATGGAGCCGCCCATGAAATGTGGTTGCACGGAACCTTAGGAACGGGAGAAGTGTGGTTGAAGCATCACAATGATTGGTGTCAATATGATTTACTGGTATTATCTGCCCCCGATGGAAAAACCCAAGAAGAAGAGAACTTGGTGACATTATTGTACCATCACGGTGCGATCGGGCCTCTGATTAAAATAGTTAAGCGTGAATTCAACGGTGAAAGCATTTTTATTGCACCGATTCAGCATTCTGCTTGCAACGATTATGTTCACAAAAGGTAAAAAATGACAAAAAAACAACACGTTTGTATTGATGGACTGAATCTATCCTTGAGTAAAGGTACCGGTATTGCGACATATGCCCGCAACCTTGGAGATTACTTACAAAAGACAGGTTACTCATTAAGCATTCTATTTGATAAAAAAATCAATGATAAATTCCCTGATGTGTTATATGAAGCGGTTTTTTATGACGCACTCAATAAAGCGTCAGAAAAAGAACGACGGCCACGAGAAAGCATGGTCCACTATTTTTTAATTCCTTTTTATTTCATTAAAAGCCTCTTATACTTTATTCGTCCCCCAAAAATAAAACAACGCTCTTTTTCTGGCGTCGTCGAAAATGAAGACATGAAAAACAAACTTCCCACGTTTAACACCGTTTACAATAGTGGAAGTTTATATCGTTTAGCACAGTGTTATTTTATGCTTTTTCGCCGTTTGCTACCGATCAAACTATCGCCAACACCGGATATCATGCATTGGACATGCCCGATTCCAATCAGAGTAGTAGGGGCTAAAAACTACTACACCATTCATGATTTAATTCCTCTGCGATTGCCGTATACAACGCAAGACAATAAAAAATTTTTCTACGATCTAATACAAAAAATCGTACATTCAGCCGATAAACTCGTGACTGTTTCTGAGTTTTCTCGCCACGATATTATAAACTACCTATCGCTTCCTGAGGAAAAAGTCATTAATGCTTATCAAAGTATTTCCTTACATTCTCGATCTTCTCCTGATGACAAGACTTTTTTAGAAAATCAATTACGGGGTCAATTTGGCTTATCACCAAAAAGTTATTTTCTATTTGTTGGCGCAATTGAGCCTAAGAAAAATGTGATTCGCTTGCTAGAAGGATTTATGAGTGCGAATGTCGCTGAAAAGCTAGTGATCGCGGGACCGCTGGCTTGGCAATCGGAAAAAGAGCGCGAAATGTTAAAAAAATATACAGATCGAGTGATTTATCTTAATTATGTCACGGATTATGCGTTACACGCCTTAATGAGCCATGCCAAAGCGCTACTTTTTCCGTCACTGTATGAAGGTTTCGGTTTACCTGTATTAGAAGCCATGTCTCGAGGCGTACCCGTTATGACGTCGAATGTGACGAGTCTTCCTGAAATTGCTGGTGATGCGGCATTATTGGTCAGTCCTTATGATATTGCCCAAATAGCGGACGCTATTCGCCAATTAGCAACAAATGACAAGCTCTGCGATGAACTATCCAAAAAAGGACTCGCACGCGCTCAGCATTTTAGTCGACAGGCTTATGCCGAACGCTTGAAAAGTACATATGATCAACGTTGACGATATTTTCGAGTAAGCCCATCACTATCAACATGACAGGCTTTTATTTTACGGCGTGACATACGAAAAATCTGACGTGTTTGTCCTTGATTTCGACGGTGTAGAATAAATACTAGCAGGATTTTCTGTAATATTTTGCTTATCGTTGACTGATATTATGGCTAAACATTGAGTGTAATCAAATCTTTCGCCCACAAGCTCACATGAATACTCAGATTCATCCTCGTTATCTTCTTGAGACCTTGTCCACGTTCCCTGATAAAGACTTTAAATATCCTCTAATGAATAATTATATTGATCCATCAAATAAGGATACAACACATAAAGCAAACTCTCTTGAGGGACGCGATAATGTCCTGTTGTATTACTCACATAACGAAGTTTGCCTGTTTGATCAAAGCCCATTTCTCCAGCGGCGAATACACCACCACCATTAGCCATACTGCCATGAGAGTAATATTCAAAATCTTGATTTGGCCCCAGTCTCAGCTGTGCTGTGTCAGTAATAACAAATCGAAATAATTTAACTTCTGTTGCACCGGGTAGTTTTTTAACAGTACGTTCATCACGATATAAATTATTAAGTTCTAATTTATCCTTCATCTGAGTGATATCGAAAAAAAGTTTTTCAGCCTCCTCTTCTTTTCTTCGGTAGCCTGGCGCCAATCTCCTCTGTTCAATTCTATTTTTATCCGCAGGTGATGGGTTAAAATAATAAAGCGGCGCATTTGCTTTTTCTACTAATCGTTGTTTTTTATTCACAGAACTATATACCGTGTTATCGCTATCTGTCGTATTAGAATAATAGTCATAGTAATTCGGACGTTGATGTTGGTTTTTTTGGGGCGTAAACAATAGCGTGTTATCGCTATCTGTCGTATTAGAATAATAGTCATAGTAATTCGGACGTTGATGTTGGTTTTTTGGAGGCGTAAACATAAGTGTATTCCTTAATATTTGTTATTATTTTAAACATAAAATGTTTAGTATATATACATTAAGGAATTATTATATTTAAAATAAATTTATCTGCTCAAAGTAAAAAAATGTGCTTGTAGATCATTCAGCAACCAGGTAAAATAGCTGGCTTAAAATAGGAAAGAGGTCAAAAAGTGATCGATACATCAGAAGTTGTTCGTCAATACCAAGTTACCGGTGCCACAGATACCGGTTCACCAGAAGTACAAATCGCGTTAGCCACACAACATATTTTGCGCCTAACTGAGCACATGAAGGCTCGTCGCTTCGATTTTCACTCACGCCGCGGGTTAATGCGCCGGGTTGCTCACCGCAACAAATTACTTAAATATTTACACAAAAATCATTTAGAGCGTTACCGCAGCATTATTGAGAAACTTCAGATTCGTGATAAGTTTTAATATCCAATTTTGTATGAATGCATAACTTTTATGGGCGAACAGTGCAACTGCTTCGCCCTTTATTTTTATTAAGGAATCCACGTGAATATTACTAGAAAAACTTTTCAATATGGCCAACATACTATCACCTTAGAAACAGGGCGAATTGCTAAACAAGCTACTGCTTCTGTATGGGTAACGATGGGGGAAACGATTGTTTCTGTCTCCATGGTGGCTAAGAAAGACGTTGCTGTCGGCCAAGATTTCTTTCCATTAACTGTTAACTATTTAGAACGCACTTACGCAGCTGGCCAAATCCCGGGGGGGCATTTTAAACGCGAAGGTCGTCCTAGCGAAAATGAAACATTAACCAGTCGTTTAATTGACCGTGCCTTACGCCCCTTATTTCCAGAAGGATTTTTTAATGAAATTCAAATAACCGCCACCTTGGTTTCATTGGACCCGAACGTTCCAGGCGATATCCCCGCGATGATTGGCTCGGCTGCTGCTCTTTCTATCTCTGGTCTCCCTTTTGGCGGGCCAATCGCTGCCGCTCGTGTCGGCCGGATTGATAACGCTTGGGTGTTAAATCCATCGTTTAAAGATATCCAGCGATCCGATCTTGATTTAGTCATTGCCGGCACAAAAAATGCCGTCTTAATGGTTGAATCCGAAGCCAAACAACTGTCAGAACAACAAATGTTAGAAGCGCTACGCTTTGGTCATGACCATTTGCAAACCGTGAATCATGCCATTGATGATTTTTCACGTGACGTTGCGGCAGCACCTTGGAATTGGTCACCTGCTCCGAAAAATCATGCCCTCATCCAAGAAGTCAGCGACCTTGTTCGCACTGAGCTAGAATCCGCTTATCAAATACAAGAAAAACTAGAACGCTACGCACGTATTGCTTCCGCCAAAGCAAAAGCCGTCAATACTTTTGCTACAGGCGCGGATACAGCGCCTTCAGCAAAAGCGATTGAAGACATTATTTTTTCTATGGAAAGTGATATTGTGCGCGGCCGTATTTTAGCGAATAAACCACGCATCGATGGGCGCGACCACTTAACCGTACGGCCCATTACGATAGAGTTAGGTCTGCTCCCTCGCGCGCATGGATCGGTATTGTTTACACGCGGTGAAACACAAGCCCTTGTTGTCGTGACATTAGGCACAGACAAAGATGGTCAATTAGTTGACGCGCTAGACGGGGAATATCGTGAAACGTTTATGTTACACTACAATTTTCCTCCCTACTGTGTTGGAGAAACTGGCCCATCGAATGCGCCTAAACGCCGCGAAATTGGTCACGGTCGTCTTGCACGTCGAGGCGTTCAAGCGGTTGTGCCCGAAAACTTAGATGCCTTTCCTTATGTCATTCGCGCCGTCTCTGAAATTACGGAATCTAATGGCTCAAGCTCGATGGCTTCTGTCTGCGGAACCAGCTTGGCACTCATGGATGCTGGCGTTCCAACCAAGGCACATGTTGCGGGCATTGCCATGGGCTTGATCAAAGAAGGCGATCAGTACGCGGTTATTACCGATATCCTTGGTGATGAAGATCACTTAGGCGATATGGATTTTAAAGTAGCAGGAACACGCGAAGGTATTACTGCACTGCAAATGGATATCAAAATTGATGGAATTACTTTTGATATTATGGAAAAAGCCTTATCACAAGCTCAACAAGGTCGTTTGCATATTTTAGGTTTAATGGAGTCGGCTATTACAGGACCACGACAGGCATTATCTAAACACGCCCCCATGATTATGACGGTTCAAATTAAACCCGAGCAAATCAAAGATGTTATTGGTAAAGGCGGTGAAACGATTAAGTCTATTACGGAATCTACGCATACTACTATCGATATTTCTGAAACAGGCCTGGTGAAAATCGCGGCTCAAAATCAAGAAGACGGCGAGGCTGCGTGTGAACGCGTTCGTCAAATTACCATGGAAATTGAAGAAGGCAGTCAGTATCAAGGCAAAGTCGTGAGGATTGTCGAATTTGGGGCATTCGTGAATTTAAAACCAGGTAAAGATGGTTTGGTTCACATTTCACAAATTTCAGAAGAACGCGTGAATAATGTTGCGGACTATTTACAAGAAGGCCAAATCGTGACTGTTCGCGTGCTAGAAGTGGATCGTCAAGGTAAAATCAAATTAACCATGAAAGGTATGTAATACAATTTTATGTCAGATTGCTTATTTTGCAGTATCATCGGCAAACAAACACAGACTTCATATGTGTATGAAGATGATCTCGTTGTCGCTTTTAATGATCTTCATCCGAAAGCACCGATACATCAGTTAATTGTCCCGAAAAAACATATTTCAACAATTAACGATGTATCCCTTGAAGATGAGTCATTAATTGGTCATTTATTCACGACAGCCGCCCACTTAGCGAAAAAACAATCTATTGCCGATGACGGTTATCGTGTACTCATGAATTGTAACCTACACGGCGGTCAAATTATTTATCACATTCATTTACATTTATTAGGAGGAAAACAGTTATGACAAAACATATTGTCAATGTTAGTACCTATAAATTTGTTGCTTTAGATCAATTAGAAAAACGCAAAGAATACTTTTTAATGCTGTGTAAGCATATGTATTTGCTAGGAACGATCTTATTAAGTCAAGAAGGAATTAATATCATGATCGCCGGCACACGCGACCAAATTGATCTTTTTTCTCGTGAACTACGAAAAGATCCCTGCTTTACGGACATCGTGTTTAAAGAGTCTTTTTCTGAAACCGTTCCATTCAAACGTATGCGTGTACGTATCAAACCGGAAATCATTACGATGGGCATTCCCTCGGTTGACCGGGTCCAGCAAACAGGCAAACATATTAAACCGAGCGAATTTAAAACTTGGCTAGATGAAGGTCGCGACGTTGTTGTCCTCGATACACGCAACGATTATGAGGTTGATTTTGGAACATTCGAAAACGCCATCGACCCCAAAATTGATAATTTTCAAGAATTTCCTGAGTTTGTTGATGGTTTGGACCCCTCTTTAAAAGAAAAACCAATTGTCATGTTTTGCACTGGTGGTGTTCGTTGCGAAAAAGCCTCCATCATGATGGAGCAAAAAGGCTTTAAACATGTCTACCAAATTGATGGTGGTATTTTAAAATACTTTGAAGAAACAGGCGGCGAACATTGGCAAGGCGATTGTTTTGTGTTTGATGAACGCATCGCTCTCAATAAACGGCTAGAACCGACAGGAGCCGCTCAGTGTCATGTGTGTGGATTTCCGGTCAATCTCAACGAATTAGATTCTCCCGATTACATTCCTAACATCTCATGTCCAAAATGTATTCATGGAAAACCGCATAAACGACGCTATGACCGATGCCAACAAACCCATAATCAATAAAGGAGAAACGATAATGAGCTTATTCACGAAACTGACCGCAGGAAAAGACATCCCCCATGACTTTAACGTTGTCATAGAAATTCCGCGTAATAGCAACCCGGTCAAATACGAAGTCTGCAAAGAAACTGGTCAATTAAATGTTGATCGTTTTTTAGGAACAAGTATGATTTACCCCTGTGATTATGGCTATATCCCACAAACTTTATCAGGAGATGGAGACCCTGTGGATGTCTTAGTCGTTTGCCCATATCCTTTAATCCCAGGCTCTGTAATTCGTTGCCGAACGATTGGTTTATTACGTACGACAGATGAATCCGGCCCTGATGCCAAGCTTCTTGCCGTACCTGTTAAAAAATTAACAGGCTTATATGACCACGTTCGCAACCCTCAAGACGTAGGTCAACATTTGTTGTCGATGATCGAGCATTTTTTTACCCACTACAAAGACTTAGAAGCCGGCAAGTGGGTTAAGGTTGACGGATGGGAAGAAGCGGATGCTGCACAAAAAGAAATCGAAGAAAGTGTTCAACGGTTCAAAAAGGAACATGCATAAAACCTTTGTTGTTTGGGACTTAGGCGCAACAAAATGTGCAGCTGCCCTTATTCATTTTGATGTTGAGATGGATAAATTTAACTGCATTTGCAGCACTCGAGTCCCATTGCGCGACTGCTCTAGTCTGGATGAGTTAGTGACTCAAATTGAGCATCGTCTGCATTATACGATGTCGCATGCAGATGCCATCTGTATTGCGGCGGCAGGGCGCTATAATGGCCATCACATCGAGTTAGAAGCCCGCTACCCTTACCCTATGGACATCGCGAGGATAGAAAAACAACAGCAATGGAAAAATATTGAAATTATTCATGACTATGCCGCCGTGGCATGCGCTACGTTTACCTCATATTTACAACAACCGGCTAATATTAAAACCATCGTTGACGGCGCCCTAGATCCTTTTGGGCGAAGAGTCGTATTTGGGGTCGGCACCGGTTTAGGTTTAAAAGACATTGTACTCTTAGCCAACGGGGATTTTTGGTTAGGAAGCAACGAGGCTGGTCATATTGGGCTCACACTCCCACCCAAAGCGAATACAGCAGATCAACAACGCCACAATGACTTTATCGATTTTTTAAAACGTGAAAGAGGCTTACCTCAAGGAAACGTATTGACATTTGAACAGGTATTATCTGGTCGAGGTGTTGCAAGAATTCACCATTTTTTAACGGGACACCGCCAAATGACGCCAGAAGAAATTAGCCATACCATGACACAGGGTAAAAATATGGAAACAATGAAAATGCTAGCTTGGTATCTCGGTTTATTTATTAGCACCGTGCAACTGATGTTTATGCCCAGTGGCGGCATTTGGTTCACTGGGGGCGTTATTTTAAAAAATATGGGCGTGTGTGATCAAGCAGAGTTATTTGAAGGTATCTATTCCTGCCCAGCGTATCAAAAAGAGAGAGAAAAATTCCCCTTGCACGTTATGGTCGGACCTGAGTACGCATTGATGGGCTGCGCCTATTATGCCTCTCGTCGTCTTATTGATTCCATAGCATAACAAGATTTTCATAGGCCATAGGAATTGCCAAAAAAATGCAGGCGTTAAGCTAGGGTGTTAATGCTAAAAATACCAGATTATTATTAATCTTGTATCTTTTCTTTCCCAGTAATTTACAATTATATTCGAAAATAACGCGGAAAATTGGTTGTTCGCTTCCAATTTACAATATTGATCGTTATGAAGAACTTCGTTCGTACTCAATGATCTATCTTGAGGAAGAAATTCGCAAAGAAGCAATTGTCCGTTCTCAAACGAACTCTATAATCTACGGCTTAATCATTCCTGTATTTGCTTGTGTGATTGCCTCCCCAAGTGCCGCATATACTTTTTCGTGACTAGACGATCTATCCATAGCAATAGCGACAATTCGTGCTTGAAAACGTTCCCACTGTGCTGAATTGCAGATTAAAAGAAGCTGAACATCGCTCAAATGCTCCATCGACAAGCGGGGGATGTTCTGATGTGCCTGACGCAAATGTTTACGCGCAAAATACTGTAAATCGATGACAACACCATCATATTGATGTTTGTCTTGCTCTAATGCAGGGGATAGAATTTGCGTACTATTGCCAAACTCAGAATCTAAAAGTTCTTCTATGTCATTGGGATTAACTTTTCCTACTCGCAATAAATTGGCTCTCAGAACAATATTAGCTTCATCAATATGATCCACCACTCTGAAAGATTTTTGCTCTAAACTTTGCACTAACCAAGGCCGTAGATTAAAATCAACGTTGTCAGCATCATTTTTGATCGCAATATAAACGGTACGCTCTTCTAATGACATAGGTGAAAAGTAAATATACGACGTTGAACGCGTCTTGACATTGATATTCGATGCCTGACTAGCATTTTTTTGCATCGGCAAAGCGGCTTTTTTTCGTTATACCTTGGCATGCGCTCAAAAGAAAAGAAACCGCGATAAGGCACAATGAAGAACACAAAAATTTTTTAACATAACAGCGATATGACTCTATTTTTAGAGCTTTCTTATATCACTTTGATGATAAGGATGACAAGTATGTTGATGGAAATCCAAACGCTTAGACAGCCTGTCTCTCGTACAATCTCCATTCCTGGATCGAAAAGTATCACCAATCGGTGTTTATTATTAGCCGCACTGGCTAAAGGAAATTCCTGCTTACACAACGTATTACTAAGTGATGATACCGACGCTCTGATGAAAAATTTATCTCGTTTAGGCGTCTCATTAGCCATTGATCGAGCAAATCACAGCGTACGCATACAAGGTGTTGAAGGTATTTTTCCCCAGAAAAGCACATACCTTGATTGCCATGATTCTGGTACGGTGCTACGTTTTTTATTACCGGCGTGTGGGAATCAAGACGGTGAATTCTATTTCCATGGCAGTTCTCAATTACAAAAACGCCCTATTCAGCAATTGCTCGACGTACTCATTCAACAAGGTGCCTGTATTTCTGATCAAAGACTACCTTTGAAAATCAACAATACTCAACGATTACGAGGAGGAAAAATAACTATTTTTGGTGGGACGAGCAGTCAATTTTTATCAGGATTATTGATGAGTGCGCCTTATTATCAACAGGATAGTGTCTTTAAAACCCATGATCTCGTGAGTGAACCCTATATTCGGATGACCTGTGCCATGATGCGTCAATTTGGCGTTTTCATCGATCAGCGCAGTGATAAGACATGGCATGTTCGATCTGCGCAAACTTATCTAGCCAGAAACTATTGGATTGAACCTGATTTTTCTAGTGCCTCTTATTTTTTTGCCGCTGCTGCCGTTACAAACAGTACAATCACGATACTCAATCTATCACGGAGAAAGAGCTTGCAAGGGGATAAAGCATTTCTCGACATCCTCGAAAAAATGGGCTGTACTATTATTGATGATGAAAACAACATTCGGGTGATCGGCCCAAAACAATTGCAAGGAGTGGACGCCGATATGCGAGATTGTTCTGACACAATGATGACACTCGCGGCAATCGCACCTTTTGCCCAATCTCCAACACGCATCAGCAACATAGGTCATGTTCGCGTTAAAGAGTCAGATCGTATTACGGCGATAGTCGCGAATTTACGCGCACTCAATATTCACGTTGAAGAAGAAGAAACCGCGATAACTATTTACCCCAGCACCCCACGAGGCACAACGATTAGTTCATACCATGATCATCGAATTGCCATGGCCTGTTCAATTATCGGTTTAAAAGTACCAAATATCATCATTCAAGACCCCGAATGTATCTCTAAAACATTTCCGAATTTCTTTGAAAAATTATCCTTAATTTAAGGCGACGAAAATCATCCTTGGAAAATTCAAGTCGACTGATCGGAAAATAGCTGGATTTATCGTGTAAACGAACAAAGCAAAGATGACGGGTAACAACAGCGTCCGATAAATCAATCTCTCTCAAAGATACCGTGCCTAGCTGTCGAATCTTATACAAAGCGCCCACCAAAATACTCACCACAAGCATCAAAGCAACCCATAAAGGTAAAGCACTCAACAGTATTGCACTGCTCGTTAACACAGACATCATCGATAACAAAACGACCGACGTTTTCATGGATGCAGACGCTCGAGTATGCATTGATATTTCTCTGGCGCAAGCGAACGACCCGTTAACCATAAAAATAAATTTTGGTCGTTTTCTGACAAAAAAGACTCAAAAATAGCCTGTTCATCAACACTCACATACCTATAATGAGCAGAAAGATAACGCTTTAACAATAAATCTATCTCGAGCATTCCTCGACGGCATTGCCACTGTAAACGTTTTAATTGATGATTTGTTTGTAACATATACATCACCTATATTTGATAAAATTCAATCTGTGATCTATTATACGTGCAGAATGGGTAAAAGAGCACACGCTTTATATGAACAAACTGACGAAAGCTTTACAAAAAAAGTTTTACGAAGCCGACCTCATCGCAAAAAATAGCGGCCTAGGCGATGAAGAAACCCAGGTTTATCGTCACGTCATGATGATCACCGCACTAGCAAACGAAATGAGCCCAAACAATCGAAAAGCATTAGAAAAAATGCGACGAGAATCAGAAGAGCGATTGAAAAATACACGCTGTCAATCGATTATTTCAGATCTTCTGATGCAAACAAACAATATCACCTCTTCGTTTGAAGAGTGGGTAAAAAAACTATCCACACCTATCGTTATATCACGCTTATCTCGCCAGTAACACCCTCGGCGTGCTATCCTTATAGCTGTTTTCGTTATTGGCATAACCATGCATACACTTTCTCTTCAACACGCAACATTACAGTTTAATGATTTTTTCAGTGCGTCAGGATTACAACAACTTGATAGCGAATTCTTGAGCTATCTTCAAAAAGCGAACACACATCTTTTTGACCATTTGCAAGAATACCGACAACAGACACGTTCTCTATCTACGACAGAAACGAGCGACTTTTTAATCGCATTGGCAACATATATCGAAAGATTTCTTGCTCAACTTTTTGCGATTGAAAAAGAAACACAAGCAAGTCAACAACAAACGCAACAAAAAAACCCAATCGCTTTATTTAGAAAAGAATTTATCTTAACCAAAGTCAAACGTTTATTACATAAACCAGACGAATTTTCCTCATTTTCCGTATTACACACCGCTTTATTACGCCAGCTAAATACTCATCACATCGATAGCGGCAATTTAGAGCATGATGTCGCAACGCTGGGATTGCTATACCTGAATAATACGGAGATCTACCGTGATGACATAGAAAAACTCGCACAGTGGTGCGTTCAAGCGTTACAAACAACAGAAGGACGTGTGATCACTCAACACTGGGAAAGTTTGCGTTTTCCAGAAAAATTAGATTACGAGCATCTTATCCCAACCACCACTATTCTCCGCGATGGAATTGCGCAACAGACCCTCTCTGAAAAACACTGGCGAGAACGTGATGGATTTTCTTTGACAGATACAGGCATGTCCGCCCAAGCAGTACAAAATGAAATTCATTATTGCATTTACTGCCATGATCATGACGGTGATTTTTGCTCCAAAGGTTTTCCGAATAACAAAAAAGAACCCTCTGCCGGGTATAAAAAAAATCCTCTGAATACGACATTAACCGGCTGTCCACTGGAAGAAAGAATTTCTGAAATGCATTTGCTGAAGCGCGACGGTTGGACAATTGGCGCATTAGCCATGGTCATGCTCGATAACCCTATGTGCCCTGCGACCGGTCACCGCATTTGTAACGATTGCATGAAAGCCTGTATTTATCAAAAACAAACGCCTGTCAATATCCCACAAATTGAAACGCGTGTCTTAAGCGATGTATTAGCTTTGCCGTGGGGGGTGGAAGTTTATGATCTATTAACCAAATGGAATCCCCTGCGTCAAGAACAATGGATCATGCGCCCGTATAATGGCAAAAAAATCATGATTGCCGGCATGGGGCCAGCAGGTTTTACCTTAGCGCATCACTTGCTTCAAGAAGGATGCGCCGTGGTGGGCTTTGACGGGCTGAAAATTGAGCCGTTACCAACAACCTACATCACCCAACCCATTCGCGATTACCAACGTATCGTAGAATCATTAGATGATCGCCTTGTCGCTGGATTTGGTGGCGTCGCAGAATATGGGATTACTGTCCGTTGGGATAAAAATTTCCTCAAGCTGATCTATATTTCTTTAATGCGCCGCCCCTATTTTCAAGTCTTTGGAAATGTGCGTTTTGGTGGAACAGTCACGATTGAAGATGCCTGGGATTTAGGATTTGATCATTTTGTGATTGCTGTTGGTGCAGGGCTTCCTAAAGCACTGCCCGTTAAAAATAGTATGGCGAGTGGCATGCGGCAAGCGAATGATTTTTTAATGGCATTACAATTGACTGGCGCTGCAAAAAAGAACAGTTTTTCAGCCTTGGAAATCCGGCTGCCGGTTGTTGTCATCGGCGGTGGCCTGACCGGTGTTGATGCCGCAACCGAAGCACAAGCTTATTACATTCGTCAGGTTGAAAAAATAGCTGAGCGTTATAAAAAAATTAAAACCCTCTATTCTCGTGAAGAAATACTGGCCGAATTTAGCCTTTCATCCTATGCCATACTTCAAGAATTTTTGACTCATGCTCAATTGATTGCAGAGGAACGACAACGTGCAAATCGTGAAAATCGCAAGCCACAATTTATTCCACTTCTTCATCAGTGGGGAGGAGTCACTATTGTTTATCGTCAACGCATGCAACAATCCCCAGCTTATGTTAATAATCATGAGGAACTGCATAAAGCCTTAGAAGAAGGCATTTTTTATAGTGAACATTTATCACCCGTTCGCGTTAATCTCGATGAACATGGTCATTGCCACTCGATGGCATGTACAACACAAGAAAACTCTTTGGTGACGTTGCCTGCAAAAAGCATTTTAGTGGCCACCGGAGCGTCGTTGAATGTTGCTTATTCGTTTGAACATCCGCATGTTCTTGAGCGAAAAACTATGCAATATCTTTCTTATGAAGAAAAAAACGGGGAATTATATGCGGCTCATGGTGCAGAACATTGTAAAGATCCCAATATTGGGCCATTCACGTCGTATCATGATCACAACAAACACCGTGTCAGTTTTGTTGGCGATACCCACCCTATTTTTCATGGCAACGTGGTCAAAGCCATTGCATCAGCAAAATATACTTACCCGAAAATTATGGCGCATCTTCTTAATCATAACGGCCAAAACGAACAGGATTATCCGTCTTTTAAAGAAAATATTCGTCATCAATTCACTTCAACGGTCGTGGATATTCGATATCCTCAACAGGGAATTATTGCGATTGATATCCATTCACCACAAGCGATCAAACATTATCGCCCTGGTAATTTCTATCGCATTCAAGCCTTTGAATCAGATAAAAAAATATCCCATGAAGCGCCATGGTTATTTGCCAGCGATGTCGATCGAGTAAACAATAGACTGACATTTACTCTAGCCACAAAAGACGCTCGCCAATCCTTTCTTGATCATCTTGTTATTGGCAACCACGTCGCCCTTATGGGGCCAACGGGGGTTCGTAGTAAAATCTCAGAGAATCATGAAAATATCCTCATCATCGCAAATGAAAAAAATTTATCACATGTTCATTCTTATGCAAAAGCGCTGAAAGACTTGGGAAATGGTGTCGTATGTATTGGATATAGCGACCATCAGGCGAATTTATTCTATCAACAAGACATTGAATCTATCTGTGACCTCGTGTTTTGGACAGAAGATTGTATCGAAACATTAAAAAACTATGCTGACACTAAAAATGCCATCATTCCACTACAACATATTGATCGTATTCAAGTGATTGGAAATAGCACGCAGTTAAAAGAAATTGTGCGTATACAAAAAGAATATCTCCAAGAAAAACTCCCGACCCATACAAAAATCACCGCTTCTGTTCACGGGCAAATGCAATGTATGCTGAAGGGTGTATGCGCACAATGCTTACAATGGCAAGTTGATCCTGACACCGGCGAACGAACGAAGGCTGTTTTTGCTTGTTCTTGGCAAGATCAACCGATTGAAATGATTGACATCGATCACTTAGCGGTCAGAGAAAAACAAAACGATTGTCAAAAGACGATCAACCGATTATTTCTCGCTAAGCAGTAATCGCGATCATCTCAAAATCTGCCTTACTGGCCCCACATTCTGGGCACAACCATGTTTCAGGAACATCATGCCAGCGAGTTCCTGGCGCAATACCCTCATCAGGCCAACCCTCTGCTTCGTTATACAATAACCCACACAGCTGACACATATACGTCTTATAATCACTCATTCTATTTTTGCCGGAAAAAATTTATAATATATGCATCGTAAAACGAATTCATTGAGATTTCAATCGTGACCCATCCGCTATCGCTATTTCAAGACGCACAACACTATATTCCGGGAGGCGTTAACTCCCCTGTTCGCGCTTTCAACGCTGTTGGAGGAACACCTCTTTTTATCGAAAAAGCATCAGGCCCCTTTATCGTTGATAGCGATGGAAATCAATACATCGACTATGTCGGATCTTGGGGACCCATGATACTAGGACACGCTCATCCTGCGGTCGTACAAGCCGTGCAACAGGCGGCAGAGAATGGTCTAAGTTATGGGGCGCCAACCGCCTTAGAAACAAAACTTGCCTCGCTTGTCTGTTCAATGGTTTCCTCGGTTGAACAAGTCCGCTTTGTTAACTCCGGCACAGAGGCCACAATGACAGCACTGCGTTTGGCGCGTGGTTTTACGCAACGCAATAAAATCATTAAATTTAATGGATGTTATCACGGTCATGCCGATAGCTTATTGGTCAAGGCAGGTTCAGGGGTCCTCACACTAGGCATTCCAGGCTCGGCCGGCGTACCGGAAAATGTTGCAGCAGATACGTTAATCGCTGAGTTTAATCACATAGACCAGGTTGAAGCCCTGTTTAAACAATATCCTCAGGATATCGCCGCAGTAATTGTTGAGCCAATTGCAGGTAATATGAACTGCATTTTACCCGACGCTCATTTTCACCAACAGTTATTCACTTTATGTGAACAATATCGCAGCGTATTGATTTTTTGATGAAGTCATGACTGGTTTTCGCGTTGCTCAAGGTGGAGCACAAGAGATTTATGGCATTCGCCCCCATCTTTCAACGTTTGGAAAAGTTATCGGCGGGGGATTACCCGTCGGCGCTATCGGCGGACGACGAGAAATTATGCAATATCTCGCACCCACAGGGCCAGTTTATCAAGCAGGGACACTATCCGGTAACCCTTTGGCTATGTCAGCAGGTATTGCGCAACTCAACTATATTCAAAAAAACAAATTGTTTTATGCCATACTCACTAAAAAAACAGAACGGTTAATTGATGGGGTAAATGCTGTTGCCAAAAAACATCGTATTTCTCTATTAACTCAGCATGTCTGCGGGATGTTCGGATTATTTTTTACGGATAAAACATCCATTCGAGATTACCATGATGTTGCTCAGTGCAATGCACCACAATTTAATCAGTTTTTTCATGCGATGTTGAAAGAAAAAATATACTTAGCCCCTTCGGCATTTGAGGCTGGATTTATGTCCATCGCACACGACGAGGATATCATCGACCAAACAATCCTTGCGATTGATCGAGTATTCGCTAACGCGCGATATTCTTACTCAGGCAAGTAACGACGGGACCATTATCAACGGTATATTTTAATTGTTGATTAATCGCATTAAGCAGCTGATCAATCCATTTTTTATAGGTTGGATCGATCGTGTCATCCTCAAGATGATAATTCATCTGTTGACTATCGACATACTCTAAACTAAATCCTTTATACCCATAGGCAATATCGACCGTCGCTCGCATCTGTTTAAATGCCTTACGCACTTGAATAACATGATGCGTGTAAGCATGGACCGTCCATCCCTGTTTTTGTAGCGCTAAAAATATCGCTTGCTCCACTTGAGCAATAGACTGAATTTGACATGGAACAACGGCACCCACTTCTGGCACCATCACTCGAGAACAAGCACTCAACAAAAAAGCACAAACCACTAAAACATACCCTGATCGCGTACAAAAAAAACGGCGAATCGATTGACTATCTGGCTTCACTGGGCCTTATCCCCCTTTATTCACTCATTGATCACGGTTATCTAAAACATTCAATCCTTGAACCTTTTGGATATCGTTATCGGCAAGATCAACGCTGGGTTTCTTCAACCATTCATTCACCGCTTCTAAGTCATACAAACTCAACACGCCCGTATCATTTTTTAGATGAATTAAACTCGTGACATAATGAAATCGATCAGCGGCGTATGTCTGCTCCGCAGAGAGGAGTAAACTCTGTTGGTTGAGGACATCAATCATCGTCTGAGTCCCGACACGATAACCTGCTTCTAAACCTCGTAAAGCACTTTCATTCGATTTAACCGATGTTTTGTCTGCCTCAACCGCAGTAATCGCCGCTAAGACACTTAAATAATTTTGTCGGGTACTTGTTTCAATACTGCGATGTTGTAACTCTAGGTTATGAATAGCCGTTTCATAATTCGATTCTGCTTGTCGCGTTTGCGCTGTCACTAACCCCCCCTCAAAAATAGGCAAACTAACGTTCACCCCAACGGATCCACCCGTCGTACGCCCAGATCCTGTACTAGAGGAATCATCAGAAATATCATACTGATAGGTTTGCCCATAAGAAGCATTCAAATCCACAGTAGGGAGATGTCCTCCTCGCTGCGCTCCGACAGTCTTCATCGCTGCCATCGCCGTATATTGAGCTGATTTAATTGTCGGATTGTTTTCAAGCGCTACTTTAACCCACTCATCAACATTCTTGGGATCGGGAGAAACCAAGGGCAAATCGTCACGCAAAGGAGAAAATTCCGTATATAACTTTCCAGTAACGGAACGCAAACTTTCAATCGAATTTTCCAAATTATTTTTAGCGGTAACTTGATTGGAAACGGCACTAGAATAGGCCGCTTGAGCTGTATACACATCGGTTAACGTATTCGTTCCTACACGATATTGCTGCTGCGCTTGTGTTAACGAACTTTTATTCGCTTGTACATTTGCTTGCGCATAACGTAAATTTTCTTGGTTATTTAATACGGTAAAATAATTTGTTGCGACCGTCAGCATTAACGTTTGTAATGCGGCATAATAGGTTTCTGCGGCAGCTTTAACCGTATCTTTTGCCGCACGAAATTCTTCAATGGCAGTAAAGTTAAAAATCGATTGCGTTAACGACAACTCCATCCCGTACCCACGACTAGAAAGTGTGTCCTTAGCGTTTGCAGAACCTGAATGGTGCGCTTTGCTCATAAAAACAGATCCATTATTCGTATTTTGTAAAAACAACTGTGGCAATAAAACAGAGCGCGTAATAGGAACATCTTGGAGAGCGGCCTCATACGTGCTTTTTGCGGCAAGATAAGTGGGGTCACTCTTCAATGCATCATTGTAAGCCTCTAACAAATCTGTCGCAAAAACAGAAGAACTGATAGCAGAAAAACACAACCCTACGACAAAAGACAAATAGTTTCTTTTCATACGCAAAAATAAGATTAAAAATGGCTCAATGCTATCGAGAATAGTCAATTTCTCTATCAAAAACAAGATTTTACTCCCTCTAATTAAACAGGGTGGGGTTAATCATATGACTTGTTTTGATTTTAGTACAGATACGGATTATGATTGGACCATGTGTTCTTCGTGAACACGAGATCAATGAGACAGACTATTAGGATACGACCATGGGAAAAATCGTGCATTTTGATTGGGCAATAAAAAATTTGTTACGCCATAAGGCAAACTTTGATATTTTGGAAGGCTTTTTGTCTGAGCTGTTAAAGACGACGGTCACGATAGAAACTCTTCTTGAATCCGAAAGCAACAAAGATACACGAGAAGATAAATCCAATCGTGTCGATTTATTAGTCCTCACCGAACAAAAAGAACATGTGATTATTGAAGTTCAGGCCTCCATGGAATGGGACTATTTAAGTCGCATTCTCTATGGAACCTCCAAAGCCGTCACGGAATATATTCAAGCCGGTCAAGCCTTTCGCCATGTGCGTAAAATTATCTCGGTGAATATTGTGTTTTTTGATTTAGGTCATGGAGAAGATTATGTGTATCACGGAACCACCGAATTTCGTGGAACGCATCAGCATGATATTTTACGCTTAGGGGAGAATGAGAAAAAAGCCTATGCCTTAGCGAATACGCCATCGGATATTTTCCCAGAGTATTATCTGATTAAAGTCAATCAGTTTAACGAGCGCATTAAAGATAAGTTTGATGAATGGGTGTATTTTTTAAAAACAGAACGAATTCAACCTGATTTTAGTGCCCAAGGCGTTAAAAGTGCCGCGAAGAAACTGGATGTGTTAACGCTAGATGATGCCGCCCGCCGCGCGTATGAACGTTATGAATATGATTCACATTATGAAGCGAGTATGCATGAATCTCATTATGGCCGTGGGAAACTAGACGGACTTACTGAAGGTAAAGCTGAAGGTAAAGCTGAAGGTAAAGCTGAAGGTAAAGCTGAAGGTAAAGCTGAAGGTAAAGCTGAAAAAGCGGTAGAGATCGCTAAAAAAATGCGTGAACTCGGGGCACCTTTATCGATGATTACGGAATCGACGGGGTTGCCCCTAGAAGAAATTGAGGCGTTGCGTTGAGGATGAACACAGAAAAAAATATAACTTTTTTACGGGATTATCAACCCAGCGCATTTTCTATCGAACACGTTTATTTAACGTTTGATTTAGATCCAGAGAAAACTCGAGTAAAAAGTGAGCTACAGATTAAACGTCTCTCACCACAACAAGACTTGTTTTTACAGGGAGAACAATTAGAGCTTGTTTCCGTTCGAATGAATGACAAAACAGTGGAGTACATCAAAGAACCCCATGGACTGCGCGTTTCTAATGTACCGGATACATTTTCACTAGAGATCATCACGGAAATTTGTCCCAAAGAAAATACCGCTTTAACCGGTCTTTATATCTCAAACCATATTTTTTGCACGCAATGCGAAGCCGAATATTTTCGGAAAATAACGTATTACCTTGATCGACCGGATGTGATGGCCTTGTTTACCGTAAAAATTATTGCCGATAAACGCGAATATCCTGTGTTGCTCAGCAATGGTAATCGCATTGAATCAGGCGACTTAGAGAATGGTCGCCATTATGTTGTTTGGCAAGATCCTCACAAAAAACCCTGTTACTTATTTGCATTAGTCGCGGGTGACTTATCCTATATCACGGATCAATTTGTTACGATGTCGGGTAAAAACGTGGCACTGTATATTTATAGCGAAAAACAAAATATTGACCGATGCGCCTTTGCCATGTCCGCATTAAAACGCTGTATGCGCTGGGATGAAAAAACCTATGGGCGCGAATATGATTTAGATATTTTTAATATTGTGGCCGTCAATGATTTTATTTTTGGAGCCATGGAAAATAAAAGTTTAAATATTTTTAATGCGAAATATATTTTAGCTAATGAAAAAACAGCGACGGATCAAGATTATGCCGATATCGATACGGTTGTCGCCCATGAGTATTTTCATAACTGGAGCGGTGATCGAGTCACTTGCCGCGATTGGTTTCAATTAAGCCTCAAGGAAGGGTTCACTATTTTCCGTGAACAATCGTATGATGAAGACCAACATTCGGCTGTCGTACATCGTATTCGCAAAGTACAAGATTTGCGAAATGCGCAATTTGCGGAAGACGCTGGACCGATGGCACACCCTGTACGCCCAGCCAGTTATATGGCGATTGATAATTTTTATACCCGCACGGTATACAACAAAGGCGGGGAAGTGGTTCGGATGTTAAAAACCATTTTAGGCGCAGACACCTATCGTCAAGCGACCGATCGTTATTTTGAAAAATTTGATGGGCAAGCGGTAACAACCGATGATTTTGTGGATGTGATGGAGGAAGTGTCGCGTCGTGATTTATCACAATTTCGCTTATGGTATTCACAAGCAGGAACACCACGTGTTCATGTGACTCGAGATTATGATCACGAAAAAAGGCAATTAACGCTAACAATCGAACAACATATTCCATCAACGCCAGATATGGCCGATAAACAGCCGATGATGATCCCCATCACAACCGCGTTGATCCAGAAAACGGGAGAAACAAACACTTATCCTGTGTTGCTAGAAAAACAACAACAAGTTTTTTTCTTTAATAATGTCGACGCTGACACGGTTCCATCACTCAATCGTCACTTTTCTGCCCCGATCAAACTTGATATGACCTACACAGAAGAAGAGTTATTATTTCTATTTCAACAGGATACGGATGGGTTTAATCGCTGGGAAGCGGGTCAGCGTTTAGCGTGCAATATCATCTTTGATGATATCCCACCGAAATCTTACCTGGATATATTATCCACGATTCTCCATAACGAAGACATGGACCATTCTTTTCAAACTGAGTTGCTCAGTTTACCGTCAGAGAAATATTTGCATGAAGAAAATAGAGGCATGATTAATCCGCTGGATATTTCATCACGCCGCCGACAACTCTTTCTTAATATTGCGCGAGAACTTGAACCAATTCTCTTAAACAAATATTTGGCCTTATCTTCACCGGATCACGCATATTCTCCACTCGCCATGGGGCGTCGTCGTTTGCGGGCTTTGTGTTTGAGTTATTTAGTCGCGCTTGAAAAGCCTGACTATATGGCTTTAGCCTTTCAGCAATTTCAATCAGCAAAGAATATGACAGACAGCGTTGCCGCATTGACCGCTTTATCCCATACGGATACACTCGAGCGGGTCGAAGCATTAGCCAAATTTTATGATGATTGGCAACACGAACCTTTGGCCATGAACAAGTGGTTTGCCATTCAAGCACAATCAACGCTAACGAGCACCTTGAACAGCGTACAACGTTTAATGCAGCAACCGTTTTTTAATCTTAAAAATCCAAACAATGTTTATGCCTTGATTGGCGGCTTTTGTGGCCAAAATAGTCGGCATTTTCATGAGATCTCTGGAAATGGCTATCAATTTTGCGCCGATTGTGTTATCACATTGGACTCGTTTAATCCGATGGTAGCCGCGCGCATGGTCGAGCCCTTGCTCGGATGGCGACGATTTGTGCCCTCACATGGTGAATTAATGCAAAAAGCATTGATAAAAATTTTACAAAAAAACGATCTATCAAAAAATGTTTATGAACCGGTCAGTAAAGCGCTAGGAGAACAATAAGATGTCAGAAGTACGCACCAATCAAAAAATTCGAGTAGAAAGCGACAGTATGGGTACTATTGGCGTGCCCGCGAATGTCTATTGGGGCGCACAGACCGAACGCTCTCTCCACCACTTCGCTAGTGGCATTGAAGTGATGCCGGAGGTATTGATTCGTGCATTTGCTCTATTAAAAAAATCTGCCGCCATGGCTAACCAACAGCTGGGTTTATTATCCCGTGACAAAGCCACACTTATTGTTGCCGCTGCCGATGAAATCATCGATGGCAAACATACGAATCAGTTTCCCTTGCGCATTTGGCAAACGGGAAGTGGTACCCAAACGAACATGAACGTGAATGAAGTGATTAGTAATCGCGCCATTGAAATGGCTGGTGGTGTTTTAGGCAGTAAAAAACCAGTGCATCCGAATGATGATGTTAATATGTCACAGTCGTCCAATGACACCTTCCCAACAGCCATGTATATCGCTGCGGCTGACATCACGGTGAATAAACTATTGCCCGCTGTGAAAACACTGAGAGATGCGCTCGATAAGAAACGAGCAGAATTCGAGACGATCGTTAAAATTGGGCGTACCCATTTACAAGATGCGGTTCCCATGACCTTGGGGCAAGAATTTTCTGGTTATGTTGCCCAGCTGGATGCAGGGATCACTCGTATTGAACAAGCCGTTCAAGGATTATATGAATTGGCCATCGGCGGCACTGCGGTGGGAACAGGGATTAACGCTCATCCAGACTTTGCCGATATCGCCGCAAGCCACATTGCCGAAATCACCGGTTTACCGTTTACATCCGCACCCAATAAATTTCAAGCCATGGCCGCGCATGATGCGATGGTTTTTGCCCACGGTGCGTTTAAGACTCTCGCCGTCTCATTAATGAAGATCGCGAATGACGTTCGTTGGTTAGGCTCTGGCCCGCGTAGTGGTTTGGGGGAATTAATATTGCCGGCGAATGAACCCGGTTCATCGATCATGCCAGGCAAAGTCAATCCAACGCAGTGCGAAGCCATGACCATGATTTGTGTGCAAATATTTGGTAACGACGCCACGATTGGCTTTGCAGGTTCACAAGGAAATTTTGAGTTGAATGTGTTTAAACCGGTCATGATCTATAACTACCTTCAATCAGCAACACTCTTAGCCGAAAGCGCTGTATTGTTTAAAGAATACTGTGTTGAGGGGTTAAAAGCGGATACAAAGAAAATTGAGTTTTTCTTGAAAAACTCCCTCATGTTGGTCACAGCCCTCAGTCCCGTCATTGGTTATGATAAAGCTTCCGAAATTGCGCATAAAGCGTTGCATGATGACTCCACTTTAAAAGAAGCGGCATTGGCATTAGGGTATTTAACGGAACAAGAATTTGATTACCACGTTAAACCTGAAAAGATGACCCAATCAGGCGTCTCATAATGTTTTCTTAATAAATCAACGCTATACCTCAACACAGTATATCGTTTATGGGGTTTTGCTATGATGACTTGGTTCACAAAAAAGCCTACCAATGGCTCAGATTCTTCAGATAATGCGAAAACGGTACAAAATGGGATAAACGAATTAAATACAGTCCTTGAAGACATTAAACCTATTTATGACCTAGCATTTTACTCCGTATGGTGTAATCCGGATTTTTTTGGTCTAGTTTTTGACGAACGCCCAGATTTTTTTACTTTTTTTTACTGGCAAAAAACAAAGATCTGATCCATACGGGGACTTGCTTAACTCAGAACTAATAGAAAATAACTCTGAAAACCGAATAGATTCATCTTTTAGGCCTTTGCACGAAGATTATGAAATTTTTTCAACAGCTACGATTGAAAAATTGGCTGCGGATGACGGTCAAAAATTTGAAGACTGGGCAAAAAGAATTCACCGCCTCATCATCTTGAAAGATTTAGTATTTTCTGAATATGGTCAGAACAGCAATAATACATTCTCTTTAATCCCTTTAGAAAAATTTCGCTACTTTATTCGTGAGTTAGGCGCTGTGATTCGATTAAAAAATCAGCTATACAACTGGAATAAATATAACACTTTACATAATGTAGAAGATTTTTGCGCACGTATCGATTCATTTATAAAAGCAATTAAGTATTTTTCCGCTATCACTGCGCAACTCACGATTATTTTTTTAAAAATTCAAGAACATCTGTCTGAAACACAAAAAATAAAAAAAACCTTGACAGACCGAACCTCGGTATTCAATTTTCTGAAGTGAGCGATTTTACAGAAGAAGACTATCAACGTTTGATTCAAGAGGCAACAATAAACCTTCAACATCATCGGCAAATTGATGACGAGATAGACAATCATATTCAAAAATTCATAAGGGAAAAAAACCAAACTCGGAAACAGCTCATAGCACAACAACAAAAATTTACGCCAACTTCTGTGAATGATGCCGATCTCTTAAGAAATGAAGAAAACGCACAACAAGAGTTTTCACAAGGCATTTTATTATTTGAGGAAGATTTTTTAGCTGAGCTTAACAATTTAAAGCGGGAAAAAGAGAATAATCAAAAACTAATTTCTGATGCGGAGACTAAATTAAAAAAATTCGAAGAAAAAATAAAGAATCTTGAAAAAATACAAGAAAACCAAACAAAAACAATTTCATTAGAGAATCAACGCAAGCAAGCACTGATTACCGCTACCAGTACCTATGATCATCAAATGTCTTTTGTAAAAAATTACCTTAACAGTTATATTAGAGATCATGGAATTAATGGAATTCAGAGTGTTTTTCCACAAACCATTACTTTTTTAGCCTCTGATCTTCGGCTTTTAAATGAACTATCTCCTGACAAAAATGAAGAAGAAAAAGCTTTATTAAAAGCGATGCCATCCGAAATACTTACATTTGATTTAGATGTAAATAACCCTTCTATACGTTACACAAATACTCAAATCTTGAGCCCTTTTGTCATGAGCGAAGATAATATTCCGGAAATTAAAGATAAAACAAAAGAAATTGTGGAAAAATATCAAAGCATAGACGATACGGACGAATCTATTATACGCCAACTAGACAACGTTTATGCGCCAATTAATCATGACAATGAACCTGAGCTCAAGGATAATGACAATGGTTGGATACAACGTTTATCGAATCTATCATTGCGCCCGACTATAGTTGAAAATGAATCTGTTAGCACTGAGTACAGCAAACAACTTCGTTCATGTGAAGAATTCGCGCTACACTGGTTAATCTATAACACAACAACAGATAATCATTTAAAAAACATTATGGCTTCTGTATACGGCGGGATTAATTTATCCGCAAGCTTACCTTCTGATGTTAAAGATTGGATGCATTTACATCTGCAATCAGTATATTTTAAATTCATAAGTAGTAGTATTCCATTTGATGAGAACCAATTAAAAATTCTGAGTGATTATTCATGGCTCATTCATTTATTTGATTTTATAAGGCTTCAACATCACAGCGATGAGCGTGTTCGCTCTATCATCAAAGTTTTAGCCAACATGATGAAAAATCTAGAGAATATTCCTGGCTGGGTTGATGAATCTATTCTATCTAACATACAAAATATTGATAATTTATATTTTTCAAATGCTGGAAAAATAAAAATAGCGTTTTCTCTTGTATTAGAACTTGTATTCTGCGTTCTCTCTGACGCAAATTTTTCAAGCACTGCTATCACTCTTGAAACAATAAAAAATAAACATCAATTAAATTTTATTAAAGAAAGCATGCATACTGATGATGTTATTGCTTTAGCGATTAATTTCTTAGACACATATTCAGATTTGTTGCGAGGAACAAATTTCGAGATTCAACGATCAGAACCATCATCACCGAATAATGAATGTAAAGAAGAAAAAAAGTTTTCTGTTGGATTCAAGGCACTCACTAGCCGACTCCGAAGAAATTCATCATCTGCTCCAGAAGAAAACTCTGATCACGCTCTTAAAAAATATCAACCGATAAAAGTGACCCCAGAAACTATCCTGTTAAGTTCATATACTAACCCCAAGAATAGTGTTATGACAGATGAAATTAGGGCAATTCTATTTTCATTTATGTCTAGTAATCTAGAAAAAGAAGACATGCTTTGGAGTTTGTTATCACGAGCGTACGACGACTTCAAAAGACTCATTCCTGACACAGCGGATGAATATCGCAAAAAAATATCAGCACACAATAATCAAACGACATATGTACCGACACCCCAATCACCTGTAGATCAAAAACTACGCGAAGACTTAAAAATTTCGGCCAATATACAAGAGGTTTTTTATCAACTTATATTCAACCAAAACATGCCTGAATTACGACAGCATTCAACAGCATTTGATTTAAAAAATTTTGAAGACCGTATTGATGAGTTTTTTAAGAACATCGACTCGTTCTGGGAAAATATATCTCGCTATCTAGAGCATAATACTTCACCTATCGATACCTTTACACACATCAATGAACTCATGTTTATATTCAAAGAGCATGCCATGCTTAACAGGCATATTTTACCTAGCGAGGTAGTAAATAATAAAAACGTTAATAAATTCTTAGACAAGCTGTCACACTTCAACGCTTTTTCAAGCATTGTTTGCGTGCTAATGTTAGGAATACTGCGTGAACAAAACGTGCAACTCAATCAAACAGCTTGGGGTAAATATAAAACTATCATTAAATTTTTAACCGACTACTCCAACACAAAACCAGGCCGTTTGTCTAACAAGAATGTAGAAAAATTGACGCAGCATATGCACGCAATCAACGTTGCGTTACCCTTAGTAAAAAGAGAATGGTTGATTCATTGGAAAGAAGAACACCCCAATATAACAGACGAGGAAGAGAACTACATAACCAATCTCTTGGAACTTAATATTCGAAATATGGATATTCGGTTACATCTCGTTTACAACGAGTTGGTCATCAGTGTGTTACCGACAAGAGAGTTATCAGGCACGTATGGACTCAATATTTTTCCAGAACGTTTGCATCCAGAATTCAAGATAAGATGTGCTGCCCTTGATGAAAAGGGTCGTGAACCCTATTCTATTCTCAAAGCAGGAGACATCTATCTTCTGAAAAAAGGAGTTTTCAACCCATCGATTAAAAAAAATCTAGTTGCTACGCTCGAGGCCATCTATGCTATTATTTGCAAGGGTGAGAGAAAAAACAGTTTAGAGTTAATTGGTTTCGTATTTTTATTTTATTTTGAGTGTGTAGAAAACAGTAAAATAAAATCTGAACATGGAAGTGATATGGCTAAAGCACTTCGAGAATTTGCTGTCACTGAAATTGGCGTTGATCTTGGACACTATCGAACATTATTTGATAATCACATACGACCAAAAGCATATCGCAGCCATGTGGCCAAAAAAAGCGAGGTAGAAGAAGGCGCTCAATACGATCTATTCGTGCTCAATATTGCATTAACCGCCATGGTCGTAAAATGCGCTGAAAGGTTAAGCTCCCATCAATTACAATTTGCTATACGTGCTAACGGCTACCTCAGTCTATTATACATTGATACGCTTATGGAAAATCTTAGATTGCCAACTCCTCCCGAAGGCACATTTCGTGACTTAGGAGAGTTTAATAGCATCATACGAGAAAATACCCGAAATTACACGGACAAAATATCCTCTGTTCAATTAACAGAATTTCAAAAAATTAAATTAAGTTTTATTTTTGTGTTAATATTCTATAGAGAAATGTTGGCAAATGCGGCATTCGACAAACATGAGGAATATCAAGCCTTATTTGCCCATATTTTGGCAGAATACTTTTTACCGGAAAGACCCTATGATAAAACTGCATATCACTTGGCGTGTCATTTTTTCAATCAACAACCTGGGCAAACGGTCGAATGCACGCAAGACCAAAAGAACGATTTTTTTGAACAGATTACGGTAAGCCCGCAAGAAACAATGATATTAAGAACCATTTTTTCTACATCTCGCCGTTAGTCGCGAAAGCCGTTGATCTTCAATGTATTGTGCAATTATTTGTCCGTTTTTTGTGCGTACAAAATCAGGAACCTCAATCTGTTTAATCGCATGATAGCGATCCAAAAGATAAACGTCAGGGTTAGTTGTATCACCCTCGGATAACTGCAATAGATGACAAAGCCGTAACCATTCAATAAATCGTTTTTCCCGTCGAAAAACATCCATATTTTTAAAAAAAGTTAACAGCTCTTCTGGGGACAATCTCAACGCATTTTTATAACAAACAACGTTCATCTCTAATAATCGTAGCCTCTCAAGAATGGCTTGAGGTAGCCGATAATGCTGATACCATCGTTGGTTCTCCTGAACGGTTCCTGACGAGTAAAGTAATAAGGTGATCCGTTCGGTCGTGTCGGTTGTGATTGTCAATAATCGCTCATAACGTTTATATCCACTCAAAAATGGGAATAAAATGTTTAATGCGCCACAAATCTCTAACGCGTGAATAAATTTAGCTGGATTAATTTCTGACATCGCCTTTACGGTTTCCCTCCATACACGCTCTGGAACGAGTGCATTGACTTCACCCGAGTTCACCATCTCTCGCATCAGATGTACAGTGTCCTCTGCAATCCGGAATTCTGGAAAACGGGCCCAAAAACGTGCGACACGTAAAATTCTGACTGGATCTTCTGCAAATGCAGGGGAAACATGTCGCAATATCTTGTGTTCAAGATCATGCAAGCCGCCATAAGGATCAATCAAATGCCCTTCTGCATCTTTTGCGATCGCGTTGATCGTTAAGTCCCTGCGCATCAGGTCTTCTTCTAGCGTCACCGATTGCGCGGTATTAAACATAAAACCATGATATCCTCGCTCGATTTTACGTTCTGTGCGAGCAAGGGCGTATTCTTCCTTTGTTTTCGGATGTAAAAAGACAGGAAAATCCTTACCCACTGGTTGAAAACCTGCCGCCAACATCGATTCGGGCGTTTCTCCAATAACCACCCAATCGTTTTCGTGGACCTGTCGTCGCAATAATTCATCACGAACGGCACCCCCGACAAGATATGCTTTCATGAGATTACCTTGCTTATCGTTTATAAGATCTCCTATAATACTGTTATTATCGTAAAAATGTACTCTTATGCAAGTTGAAACAACAAACCTAGATGGCGTTTTACTCATCAAGCCTCGCGTTTTTTCTGATGATCGCGGTTGTTTTTTTGAATCTTTTCAACACAAAAGATATGCCGCTCACGGAATAGAAGCTGAATTTATTCAAGATAACCTTTCTTACTCGGCAAAAGGTACGTTACGTGGATTACATTACCAATTAGCACATCCACAAGGAAAACTCGTCACGGTATTACAAGGTAAAGTATTGGATGTAGCGGTCGATATTCGGGTCGGTTCCAACACTTTTGGTCAAACATTCTCATGCGAGTTATCCGACGATAATCATCATCAAGTCTACATTCCCCCAGGTTTCGCGCATGGTTTTTGTGTCCTATCTGACACCGCCTGTTTTCACTATAAATGCACGGATTATTATTATCCCAACGATGAATACGGTGTTGCATGGAATGATCCCTCACTCGACATTCACTGGCCTATTTTTGATAACTTTCTCGTCTCTGAAAAAGATCAACAACATTTGCCACTGAAAGACATTCCGGCAACAAACTTGCCCTACATGCCAAATTCATCATGATAAAAATGCTAATCACGGGCGCGGAAGGACAAGTCGGCCAAGCGTTAAAACAGCAAGCCGTATTACAAGGAATAGACTGCGTGGCCTATTCTCGACAGGATTTAGACATCACCTCACCCAGCATGATAGCGATGGCCTTACATCGTCATCAACCCACTGTCGTTATTAATGCCGCTGCCTACACAAATGTTGAGCGAGCAGAGGAAGAGCCTATCAACGCGTACGCTATTAATGCTGAAGCCGTGCAATCACTCGCAGAAGCGTGCCATCATCAGCACATTCCTCTTTTGCATCTATCCACCGATTACGTTTTTTTCAGGAGAAAAAAATGCTCCCTATGTTGAAACCGATGCGACAAACCCCTTAAATGTTTATGGTGCCAGTAAACTGGCGGGAGAATTGGCCATTCAAAAAAACATGCAGCAATACATTATATTGCGTACGAGCTGGGTCTTTAGCACATCGGGGAACAATTTCGTTAAAACAATGCGTCGCCTGTTTCAAGAACAGACAGAAGTCAGGGTTGTTAACGATCAGAAAAGCGCGCCGACCTCGGCAATAGCGATTGCGAAAGCATTATTCACCATAGGACGGTGTGTTTCTTCCCCTTCCGAAAATTTTACCCATTGGGGCATTTATCACTTTTCAGGAGCACCTGACATCACATGGTACGATTTTGCCCATGCAATTTACAACGCGTCTATGTCAGAAAACTTACGACTACAAACCCTGTCTGCGATTCAAAGCACCGAACTTAACACCAAGGTTAAACGACCCTTATATAGTTTTTTAAACAGTGAAAAAATAAAAAACGTGTTTGATATTGACCCTTGCGATTGGCAAGAGGATCTTCGTCACACGGTATCATTTCTACAACAAGAGGTTTTGTCATCGTGAATTATACTCCTAAGAACATTCTCGTCACCGGCGGCGCTGGCTTTATTGGCAGTCATTTTGTGCGTTATTGCTTGGCAAATGATGACGATATCCATATCACGAATGTTGATAAATTAACGTATGCGGGATCGATGAAAAACTTGGTTGATTTGACTGATCCAGAGCGTCATCATTTTATTCACGCCGATATTTGTGATCAAAAACGTATGTCGGAAATCTTAAACGACTTTTCTATCGATACTATTGTGCATTTTGCAGCGGAAAGTCACGTTGATCGATCAATTTCTGGACCTGACGTTTTTTTACAAACCAATATTATTGGAACATATACCCTCTTGGAAACAGCAAGACAAGAATGGCTGAATAAGAAAAAGTGGGATGCGTCAACATGCCGTTTTCACCACATTTCGACGGATGAAGTGTTTGGTAGCTTGTCTGCTCATGACTCCGCTTTTACAGAAACAACACCTTATGCACCAAATTCACCCTATTCTGCGAGCAAAGCGTCATCCGATCACTGGGTTCGTGCCTACCACCATACCTATGGTTTACCCATCACATTGACGAATTGTTCTAACAATTATGGTGCTTATCAGCATCAAGAAAAACTCATCCCCACCATTATTCGCGCTTGCCGTCATCATACCCCGATCCCTGTTTATGGCGATGGTAGTCATATTCGTGATTGGTTATATGTTGAGGATCATTGCGAAGCGATTGACCGCGTCATTCGTCACGCCAATGTTGGGGAGAGTTATAATATCGGTGGGAATGGTGAAGTGTCCAACTTGGCGCTAATCCATAAAATTTGCGCCGTGATGGACACTCGTTATCCCCAAGCAGCACCACATGATTCTCTCATTCACTTTGTCACGGATAGACTCGGACACGATTGGCGTTATGGGATTAACGCAGAAAAAATCCGCTGTGATCTCGATTGGCAACCGCGCACATCATTGGACAAAGGCTTAGAAAAAACCATAGCCTTTTATGATATTCGCGAGTGATTGAATGATGCGCATTAGCCAGTTTTTTTTTATTGCTGCTAAAATTATTCTTGGGTTAATGCTCACTCTCTGCGTCCTTTTGGGATTACTGTTCGCCTATTTCTCGTTATTTTTACCCTCTGTTGAATCGTTAAAAACAGCAAATTTGCAGTCGCCTTTAGCTATTTTCTCGAACGATGGAAAACTGATCGCCGAATTCGGTGATATACATCGAATCCCGATTATGTTCAAAGACATTCCTAAACCCTTGCTGGATGCCGTTATTGCAACTGAAGACCAACATTTTTATAGTCACCCAGGCGTTGATTTTCTGGGCTTAGTCCGAGCCGCCATCGTATTAGTCAGTACAGGAAATAAAAGCCAAGGCGGCAGCACCATCACCATGCAAGTCGCACGTAACTTTTTTCTTTCGAATAAAAAAACATTCGCTCGGAAATTTAATGAAATTTTACTTGCTTTAAAAATTGATCATGATCTCGGTAAAGATGCGATTTTGGAATTATATTTTAACAAAGTATTTTTAGGCGAACATGCTTACGGGTTTGGAGCGGCTGCACAAGTGTATTACGGAAAATCATTACAAGAACTCTCCTTAGCAGAATTTGCAATGCTAGCAGGACTTCCTAAAGCCCCATCCACGGCCAACCCTATTGTCAATCCCCAGAAAGCGAAAGAGCGGCGCCATCATGTACTTTTGCGTATGCTAGAAACAGGCGTCATCACACCACAACAGTTTGAAGAAGCTGACGCCACCCCGCTCTCTGAAAAATATCATGGTCTACGCATTGAGCTCGATGCCCCGTATGTCGCAGAAACCATTCGCAATGAATTGCATGATAAATATGGCGATGTTATTTATACTCAAGGACTTTCGATTTACAGCACCATTGATAGTCAATTACAACGTGCGGCAAATGAGGCATTGCAAGAAGGGATTTTTGCCTATGAACGTCGTCATGGCTATCGCGGGCCTGAAAAAAATATTGCCCCTCAATTACAAAAACGACCCTGAGTCAGCCAAAAAGTGTTTAACTGCCCTTCCCAATCAAGGAAATTTGCAAGCAGCTCTTGTCACCGCCGTCGACGAGAAAACAGCACACGCCTTATTAGCAAACGGTGAATTAATTATTCTCCCCTGGAGTAGCTTATCATGGGCACAGCCGTTGCTCAGTGATCATAGACGAGGAAAAAAACCAGAATATGCCAGTGATGTTTTAAAGGTGGGCGATATTATTCGTGTCTATCCTAAAAAAAACAACGTATGGATGCTGAGTCAAATCCCGAGTGTTGAAGGAGCTATCGTCGCAGTGGATCCTCAAACCGGTGCGGTATTAGCCATGACGGGCGGCGTCGATTTTAATAACAGTCACTTCAATCGTGCGATACAAGCTCACCGACAAGTCGGCTCGAGTATTAAACCATTTATTTATGCCGCCGCCATCTCTAAGGGCTTAACCTTAGCCACACTGGAAAATGATGCGCCAATTGTTATCGATGATGGCAGTGGAAAAATTTGGCGCCCTGAGAATGATGACCACAAGTTCCATGGCTCCGTGCGACTGCGTGAAAGTTTGGTAGATTCGTTAAACCTAGCCTCTATTCGAATTTTGCAACACATTGGGCTGCCTTATGCGAGAAAATTTCTCGAGAAATTTGGTTTTGATAGTGAGAGACTCCCCGAAGGATTATCACTAGCACTCGGAACACCGGATCTTTCGCCCATCGCTTTAGTGAACAGTTTTTCACGACTCGCTAATGGTGGCTTTCAGGTGAATACGCATCTTGTACATAAAATTACAGAGAGTCACGGAAAAAATTCTGTATCAAGCAAAAACAATAAAATTATGCCGAAGCAATGAAGAGGTTCTAGACCAAACGATTGGACAATATACCTGTGCACCGCAAGTGATTGACCCACAAACGGCCTATCTCATCAACTCAGCCATGCAAGATGTCATCGAACGAGGAACCGGCAAGAAGGCACGCATCTTAGATAGGCAAGACTTAGCGGGAAAAACAGGAACCAGTAGTGATCAACGAGATGCTTGGTTTTCTGGCTTTAATCAAAATATCGTCACCGTCGTTTGGGTAGGATATGACAGCCCAAAATCACTACACGAATATGGCTCACAAGCGGCGTTGCCTATTTGGATTGACTTTATGCGACAAGCACTAAGAAATGTGCCTGAAAGCTCCTGGCAACGCCCCGATGGGATCGTGTCTGTACGCATTAATCCAATAACAGGGCTACGTGTTCCTGCAAACTATCCCCACTCAATATTTGAGCTATTTCGATCAGGAACAGAACCACCACTACAAATCGATCTTAGCGCTGGAGAAGAAAAGAAAACGTCTTCTTCCCTCAGTACGAGTGACTTGTATTAATAAAAGCGCTAACGCTTAAACAGCTTTTGTCCTTCGTGAATGGCATTGAGTAGATTTTCCATGTTACTTTTGCTTGATGACTCAGTTTTATGTGATGAGAATAAGCCTGATGTACTCGCCTGTTTTACTATCTGATTTTTGGGTAGATGACTTTTTAATCGACTAAACATAGCTTGATTACCTGACATGCGATTCGCAACTGACTTTTGCGTAATTGAAAAACGCCGTACGAAATTTTCTCTTCTTTCTTTAGAGTCAAGAGAAAGGGTGATATTAGGCTCATCTTCTGGTCGTTCTTCAGCTTTTTTTTCCTCTTTTTCTATAAATTCACGCTGTTTTTCTTCATCTAAAAAAGCATCATATTGTTCGTGCGAGCGTTGAAAAAGACCTTTTTCTTGTCGTGTTATGAGGGACTCTTCTCGAGTTTTTTGTAAGTGTTTATCCCGCTCTATTTCATGCTGAAGATGAGCGGAATCACGTGTATGCGTATATTGTTTGCCTCCACCTCCACTCCCATCACCATGACTCCCTTCCTGATCAGAGGAAACATTTCCAGCAAACGAGCGAGAACACGCCAAACAAATATTCGTTGCGGACAACGACGTTGGATCAACCAAAAAATCTTGATAAGGTTTTATTCGGTTGCAGATAACGCATCGTCTATCTCCTTTATTCTGAATCACAAGGCTATCCTAGTTATCGTGTTATCCGGACAAAGCGGACAAACCGTTTAAAGCTCTTCTTAAAAAGAGTACGATATTGTACAATGAATTTGAATTGGCAGCAATTTCTGCTATCTTATCCCCGTATAATCATTTTATAATCATATTGAGCATAAAGCATTCTAACTGAAAATATTTTTTACCAAAAAAGGGAGTGTACCGTATGGCAAAAGGTTTATCCTTACAAGAGCCTTTTCTTAATACCCTAAGAAAAGAAGCTATTCAAGTCGCCATTTATCTCGTGAACGGGATAAAATTGCAAGGTGAAATAGAATCTTTTGATCAGTATGTGATTATATTGAAAAGCACAATTAGTCAAATGGTTTATAAACACGCAATATCGACCATAGTTCCCTCAAAACCATTACCTGCAAGTTTTTTTACAATAAACGAACAAGAAGCAGAATAAAATTTGCTTTATTTGACCGCCTTTTCTTGCACCTCGTCTGATTGCTGATTAGAATCTATCTCTTCAATTAAAATAATTTCTATAAAGATAGATATGGGTGCAGGTTTATGAAGCAATTTTATCCAAAAATTTGGCGAAGGGACCCTTGGTCGGATCAAAAAAAACCGCCAGAACTCGATAAATTGGTCTCTGATTTTTTCAATAAGTTAAAACAAACGATAACAGGAAAAAAATCTTCTTCCACATCTAACCCTACAGGGCTATGGTTATTGCTTTTAGGCGTCATTGTCCTCACATGGGCCGGACTAGGATTTTTTATTGTAAAACCCGCTGAAGAAGCCGTCATTTTACGTTTTGGGCAATATGTCGAAACGGTAACACCTGGCCCACATTGGGTACCGATGGGTATTGAAAGTTATACCAAGGTCAACGTCCAACAAGTCAATTCCTTCACTTTTGGGGCTGACTATTTAACGCAATCGTCTGATGATGGAGATCAACGGTCTCGCCATTCTGATAGTTCGAATAATGCCACATCTTCAGAAGTAGGGGATGATACGGATAAAAACGTTGTTTACGCTGAATTGAGCGTGCAATATCGTGTGATTGACCCGAGGCATTATTTGTTTAACATTGTTAACGGGCCTGCTACCTTAGAACAAGCCGCTGCCGCGGCTTTATCCGAAGTCGTCGGCACGATGCGTTTAAATGCTGTCTTGACCGTTGGCCGTGATCAATTAACTTGGGAAGTTAAAAAACGTTTGCAAACGATGATGGACGCCTATGAAGCAGGTATTGATGTTGTCGCTGTAAACGTTCGAAAAATTCAAGCACCCGAAGAAGTCGCAGACGCTTTCTTGGATGTTGTACAAGCCGGGCAAGATGAGCAACGTTATATCCAACAAGCTCAAGCTTACGCAAGGAAAGTGGTTCCTATTGCTGAAGGCAATCGAAACCGTATTCTTGCTGAAGCACAAGCTTATCAAGAACAAGTCATTTTAAATGCTCAAGCCGATGTTGCGAGCTATATGGCCTTGTTGCGCGTATATCAACAAGCCCCAACGATTACCCGAGATCGCATGTATCTTGAAATGATGCAAAGTGTTTTATCGAGCACGAGTAAAGTATTAATCGATTCTGATAAACAAACAAATAACTGGATTAATCTCCCCTTAGACCGATTATCGCATTCACCGAAAAAAATATAATCTCACCATCAATTAAAGAGGTTTCTGATGAAGTACTTAAAATTAATCCTTGCCCTTCTTGTTATTCTCCTTTTCTTCTTGAATACGAGTTTGTTTACCATTCAAGAAGGCCAAAAAGGACTGGTCTTAGTAATGGGGAAACTCAGCATGGATACCAAACAACAACCGAAGATATACGGTCCCGGTTTGCACGTAAAATGGCCACTGATTAGTGCCGTGAAAAAATTTGATGCGCGTGTACAAGGATTTGCCTCAGGTGAATTTAGTGCATTAACGGCGAAGCAAACTTCCATAGAAATAGAATACTATGTCAAATGGAAAATCGCAGATTTAGCCTTGTACTATCAGCGTACAAGCGGACTCAATGAAAGAGCAGAAAGCCTCATGGAACAAAAAATCAATGATGAATTACGTGCTCAGATTGGAAAACACACCAGTAGTGATTTGATTTCAGAGGCAAGACAAGAAATGTTATTAGGCGTTTTAAGCAATACGCGAGAAGCCCTGCGACAAGAATACGGCGTTGAAATATTAGATATACAGTTACAAGCGGTAAAATTACCCACGCGGGTATTAGAATCGGTCTTTAAACGTATGGCCGCTGAACGAACACAATTCGCTAATAACAAACGTGCGGAAGGAACGAAAGTGGCAGAAAGCATTCGCGCGTCGGCCGATCAACAAGTCGTTATTATTAAAGCACAAGCATTACAAGAAGCCGCTGTTTTAAAAGCAAAAGGCGAAGAAAAAGCCGCTAAAATTTATGCTGACAGCTACGGAAAAGACGCCAAGTTTTATAACTTTTATCGTAGCCTCCAGGCCTATCGTCAATCATTTAAAAACAAAGAAGATATTTTGGTCATTTCTCCTAAAAGCCAGTTCTTTGATTATTTCGATCATGCACAAGACGTAAAGAGCTAATAAATGAATAAAAATATAGTCATTCTCGGCGCACAATGGGGTGACGAAGGAAAAGGCAAAATCGTTGATTGGCTCACCGACCATGTCGGAGCTGTTGTCCGTTTTCAAGGGGGACATAACGCTGGCCACACACTGTGGGTGAATGGCGCTAAAACGGTCTTACGATTAATTCCCTCTGGCATTTTACATCCAAATGTTCAATGTTATTTAGGAAATGGGGTGGTTATCTCTCCAACCGCATTGCGGCAAGAAATTGAGGAGTTAACAGCAAAAGGTATCGACGTTATATCGCGACTCAATATCAGCCTCGCTTGCCCATTAATTTTATCCTCGCATATTGCTCTCGACCAAGCACGAGAAAAAAAACGAGGCGCACAAGCGATTGGAACGACCGGTCGAGGCATTGGGCCTGCCTATGAAGATAAAGTTGCCCGACGCGCGATTCGCGTTGCTGATTTATATCAAACAGAATCTGTCCTCACCCAACACGTCAAAGAATTGCTCGACTATCATAATTTTTTACTGAAGCATTACTACCATGTTGAAGAAGTTTCTGTTGATACCGTGTTGAGAGACCTCTTTGAGTTTTCTGATTATATTCAACCCATGGTACGTGATATAAGCTCTGCTTTACATCATGTGCGCACAATGGGCCACACTATTTTATTTGAAGGCGCACAAGGTGCGCTCTTAGACGTTGATCATGGAACCTACCCATTTGTCACATCTTCTAACACGACTTCGGGCGGGGCATCTACTGGAACAGGGATGGGGGTTAATATATTTAATAGCGTAATTGGGGTCGCAAAAGCCTATGTCACCCGCGTTGGCGCAGGCCCATTCGTCACCGAACTTCATGACGCCACTGGTGACAAAATGGCTAAGATTGGTCACGAATTTGGCTCAGTCACCGGTCGACCACGTCGTTGCGGTTGGATAGACGCCGTTGCTCTACGACGCTCCGTGATGCTGAACGGATTAACCAACATATGCATGACCAAGCTCGATGTATTAGATAGTTTTGAAGAAATAAAAATTTGCACCGCTTATACATTAGGCAACCGCCTATTACATAGCTCAGAATTTCCTACGCACTTTTCTGCGTTAGCGGCGTGTCAACCTGTCTATGAAACAATGCCGGGGTGGAAAACAGACACCCAACATATTTCAAGATTTATAGACCTACCCCAGAAAACCCAAAACTACTTAAAACGCATAGAGACTCTCATTGGCGCCCCGATTGAGATCATTTCTGTTGGCCCAGAACGAAATCAAACGATGTTTGTCAATGCCCAAACTTTATTTTAAAGATTCTGCCACGTTAAATCTCGTTGTAATACATAAAGGTGCTGATCTTCTGGAGTCATGCACACAAGACTTAGCCAACCATTACTGAAGAGTTTTTGCAAGATAGACTGCTTGTTTACAATCTGATTAATGAGCGCACAGGGTGCATAAACCACGGTCATTAACCGAAGTGTTTGATGATATTTTTGGGTATGGCTTTCATAAACGGATTGGAATGGCAAGCCTGTCATTAAATCGCTAGCATTACCTTGCATGACAGCAAATTTGCCCGTTACATTTTGTGTAATCTTATTACCTCCGCCAAAAGCGACATTATCCAGCGTTGAAAAAAGATATTGAGTATTAATCCATTGAGCAACAACCATCGGTGCAGTTAAGATATTCGTCAGTAAAGCACCGTTATAATCTTGTTTCCAGTCATATGAGTGAAGGAAAGCTCTACCCTCTAAATCGAGCGATTCTGTTAAATTACGTGGCCCTACAATAAACGCAGCATTACCGGCTAGTCCCCATTCAGGACGTACCTGAGCCCAATCCTGGGATCGGAGGAACATATGTTTTTTTGGACGAGTTATTTTTTTATGTTGGATTATTTTTTTAACCCGAGTAGCACAATTTATTATTCGTGCTTTTTCAAAATCTTGTTGTAGTTCTTGAATGAGAGTAAATGAAGTATCACCATAAAGGATAACTTCATCTGTTGTGGTATTATGTTCTGCGGCGATAAAATAGGTATCTGTTGGAATAAACAAGCCCTTGACTGCAAGTGCTTCTTTTACTGTTTTTTGATTTAAAATATCGGCAAGGACGCGTGCGTTATTTCCCCCATGCCTTCCTCCACAAGCACCGCAATCGAGTGAACTTGCGTAGGCATTATTTTCAGTGGAAGATCCATGACCACAAAACACGACAAGCTTCGCAAAATTATTCGTTAAACCCATCATCTTAAGTGCATTTTCAGCGTAATGACATTGTTCACTAAACGGAATATCTTCGAAGGAAAGTGTTGTGGCTCGGTGCTTTCCTAGGAGATCCGCCATTTTGGTTTTGAGTGTGTAACTAACGCCTGGGAAAAAACTACGCAATGCCATCCAAGCTCCACAAAATATTCCCAGTGTTTCTACTAAAGCTAATGGAGTAGTAAACGTATACTTAAGTGATTGGTAAATTTGTTTTAATGTCTTCATCCTTTGATAACATGGATCGTCGTGAACAACCTCTCCTGTGTTGGAACACGGCGATTCTTTTACCTGATGTTTTGGAGAAATCAACACCGGACAGGAGGCAAAAGATAGTCCCGTAACTGGATTAGTGAGTTCAATCGGCAGGCCAAAAAATCCAGCAAAGCCAAAGGTGTCATAGTTCCCAGTCTTTTCTAACGCCCTTCGGAATGGTTCAGAGCGTACGTCTATACAAAAAACGAGTTGCGCCTTTGGTTGATGTGATATTTTTACTGATTGCGCTGCCAGTTTTTTTAATAACGGTATCTGGTAGCTAGATTCAAATACTTGAATTTTTTCAAGGGTATTTTGTGATAATTTATTATTGTCTAATCCTACGGAATGCCATTTTAATAAATCTTTGGCATTCGGCCAAAGTAAACAGGTAATGATCAGTCGGAAAGCGATATAATCGATCTCAGAGATTGGATAGAGATAAGCCCCATCTAATCGTGACCATTGTGTGCGGTATTTAATATAGGCTGACCAACCGGATAGAGTTGTTAACATTAACGTCAAAAATCGTTCAATTTCTGAAGGTTTTATCTCTAAACGCTGTAAACAGTTCGCAATCGCTTCTTCCGTATTATTTGGTAATTTTTTTAGCCATTCTTGGCTTTTTTTATCATTCCGATGTAACTTCTGATCATAAATAGCCAGTTGTCTCCATGCAGAATATAAACCATCTTTTCGCAGTGGCATAGGAATCGTTGCTTGCCCCTCATCAAAGAACACTTGCAACCATTTAATACTTTCACGATTGATCAACTGCATTGGAGTTGGTAAATGATCTTGTTGGAAATAAAGCGCTCCCATCTCAAAAGCTTCTTCAATAGGCAAATCTTCTAAACCCTGTAAAGGATTAACCGCAATAAGATTTTTAAGTGGCCAAAATGGCGGAATTTTTTTAAAACTTAGCCTCAAACAATCGTTTAATGGATAGGCGTTTTTTTCGTGTTCGGTTTTTTCTGCTGAAGTGATGGGGGCTGTGTCCACGGTGTCCTCATTGATAATGATAGTGATTACGATGCGTAGTGACTGTTTTGTCATCCGGTTGACTTGAATTTAAGGCGATCACATAGGCATGAAGCATATATTGTTGCCAACGTTTATTTTTTTTGTAATGAGACATAAACAACATCCCTAACCATGGGAGAATAAGGGTCAGTATCCCCATCACATAAAATACATTTAATGCTTGTGGTTGCATTAATTGTAATTTTCCTATGGGCAACGTAAGAACATGTACGCTTAATCCATAAGCTAAACCAAATAATCCCGTAAACATTAGCGCTAAAGGTAAATTTTTTAATGTTTTCAAATGTAGAATCGGTAAAGAAAATTGAATACCGCCGAGTAAAGTCACGACCATCACGACGAATGTCGTATCAGCAGAAAACCATGAGTGACCACTGACAAACGAAAAGACAATACTGCCGAAGAAACCAGCAATGCATGAGCCAATGAAGGCAACCAAGCTAGGCGGCCGGGGCGGCTTAACTCGGACTTCTTGAGCAGTACTAGCACTAGCTAGAAATAGATAAGATTTGAACATTCCGTGCAAAATAAGGTGGGCCACGGCGAGGGAAAATAAGCCTAAGCCGCATTCTGTTAACATAAATCCCATTTGCGCCATGGTAGAGCAAGCAAGCATTCTTTTAACATCGGTTTGCATCAATTTCCACAAAGTACCGATTAAGGCACTGATCATACCTAAGGTGAAAAGTATGATTAAAAGGTCAGTATGATTAAAATAAAGAGGGGCAAAGCGAACGAGTAAAAATCCACCACCATTGACTAAACCTGCATGCATCATCGCCGATACCGGAGTTGGTGAATTCAAAGAACTGAGCAACCAACGATGAAATGGCCATATGGCTGATTGAGTCATCGCCGCTAGTACTAATAATATAATCCCCACAGATATAAACGCTGAGTTTCGTTGTTGATTCACTATATACTGTATGCTGGTTTCACCAGTGACCGTATAAAATAATATAAAAGCTCCCGCCAAAAACAAAGCGCCTAAGCTATAGTTTTTTGCAGCGAGACTACCGGAAGCTTTTGCGGCGATCCAACCTTTTTTATGACTAATCAGCTTGACTAACAACGTATTAGAAAGACACCAAAAAATAAAGAGTACCGCAAGGTTGTCGGCACAAACCATAATAATAAGAAACGTAATTAAGGTCAGGAGCTGAAAAAAAAATAAACAGTAATTTTTATCGCCCTTCATATATCGATAGGAAAAAGTACCGACACACAGTCCAATAAAGATGACAAGTGTCAACATTAAAATCGACAGAGCATCGACATGAAAAAGGGCAGCAATAGACAGATTTAACATCATTAAATTACTCTTTATAGGGTTTGATTTTTTTTATGAACAATGTTAATCGTTTT
>JAJOJD010000073.1 GCA_021208965.1 Gammaproteobacteria bacterium | reverse complement strand
AAAAAATTGGATTGCCTGTTATTATTAAAGCATCGGGGGGGCGGCGGTGGCCGCGGTATGCGAGTTGTCCGAAAACGAAAATGAAATCAATCATTTCATTAATATGACCAAGACGGAAGCCAGTGCTGCTTTTGGCAACAGCACCGTCTATATGGAAAAAATTTTTAGAAAATCCTCGCCATATTGAAATTCAAGTACTAGCGGATGGCAAAGGAAACGCTATCTATTTGGCGGAAAGGGACTGTTCTATGCAGCGACGACACCAAAAAGTCTTAGAAGAAGCAACGGCGCCAGGCATTACTCCTGAACAAAGAGCATTTATTGGTGAGCGTTGTGCACAAGCATGCGAATTAATGAAGTATCGTGGCGTTGGAACATTCGAATTTTTGTTTGAAAATGGCGAATTCTATTTTATTGAAATGAACACACGCATCCAGGTCGAGCACCCTGTCACCGAAATGATTACAGGCATCGACCTGATTAAAGAGCAAATTAAAGTCGCCGCAGATATCCCAATGACACTCACACAAAACGACATTCAAATTCGCGGACATGCGATCGAATGTCGAATCAATGCAGAAGACCCTAAGACATTTGTCCCTTCTCCAGGACTCGTTCAATTATTTCATGCCCCAGGCGGCCCCGGGGTTCGTGTAGATTCGCACTTATATTCTGGCTATCGCGTACCGCCGTATTATGATTCTCTTGTTGCAAAAATTATTACTTTTGGCGAAGATCGTCACACAGCCATTATGCGTATGCGAAATGCATTAACAGAACTACATATTGATGGCATTAAAACAAATATTGAACTGCAACAACGCATTTTACACGACAAAAATTTTGTCAAAGGGGGAACGAATATTCACTATCTCGAGACAATGCTCAAACAAGAGTAAAAACTTACTCAACACCTGTCAAATAGTTGAATGCATGACCATTTTGAACGTTTTTACTCTATACATCACGGAATAGATGTGATAAATTTTAGTACAGTGTTCGCTAGCGAAGCGATACCTTATCATAATAATCAATAATAAAATGACAGAGAGGCTGTAAATGAGTGCAATTTTTGAACCTTCGGTAGTAGTCCCAGAAAAAATAAAACCCGAAAACTATTCTTTATCTCAGCATATCAAAGACTTATTTCAACACTATATCGTCAGCTTAAATGGAGAGGTGCCACATAACTTATACGAACTCTTTCTAAGCGAATTTGAAAAACCCTTTTTTGAGGCGATTCTTTCTTATACTCGCCACAATCAGTCCAAAGCAGCCGCTTTATTAGGAATGAGCCGAGGCACTTTGCGTAAAAAACTTAAAGAATGCGATTTACTTTAATCAACCATAAAAATCGAGCAACGTCTTTAAATTAAGCGGCCGTCAGAATTGTCAGGCTAGGCTTCGCTGGCCTGACAGATCACGACATAAGCAAGGAGCTAAAAAATATCAAAAATGTTAAAAATTTGTCCTTCTTGAAAAATATACTATACTCGCAAGATTAAAACATTAAAGAAGAAACTGACGCGATGATAACAACCCATCTTCCCAATCCATCATTTTTACCAAAAGAATTCAAAGAAAACACTTCTCTGGATATCCTAATAGGATCTTTTTTAAGAAAACTATCTTTTGTCCAAGAAGCACTATCAGAACTACACAGTAAACTAGCCAGCATCATGGAGGATACTCATGAGCTTGATGCTGTCGTAAAATTTGCGATACTTACATCCGAAGAGGCAGGATATTTTATCAAATATGACTCCATATCATGGATTTTATTGCATCTTATTTGTTTAAAACACCCTTCTATTAACGCCATCGTTTCCCAATCTCTTTATCAATGGATACAAGATCCTCGACATAGCGAAGCGGCATTACCGAGTCGAAACGACGTGCAAACAGAAGCGCGATTATTTCTGCTTGGTCATAATGAGCCCATATCAACTGAAGAATACAGACACAATGTCATACTTCCTTTATTCAGCATACAAGATCCTTGGATTTACTTAACATTACTTACTTCTCCGTTACTCAATCACGAAGATTTAGATCGCATCAAGCAGTCACCTCACCCTTTCGTTGAAGGTCATTTTTCTAGAATTATCAAGCTTTCAAACATACGTTCTTATGGACGACAACTAAAAAAAAACAGTTTGGTCACTCGCTTATTTGATCTCTTATCAACCCAAGAAATATCAGAATTTTCAGAACAAGCTTTAGAAAATTTCGTTAAAATCAGCTCAAGCATAAGTACTTTCTCTGATGAACAAACAGCATCACTGGCAAAAATAACCGGATCCCTTTTAACAAAAATGGATAGTAACCGCTATGTTGACGAGCAGTCATCCAAGGAAATAGAGGGGAAGTCTCCGCCTAGTGATGAAACAATCGATGCAATAAAAAAAGATAAACAAGCGAATATTTTCGAAAGGTGAGCAATTCGATTTATAACCTGTATAAAAATACCCGGGGTACTTGATCACGTCGCTCAACTCCCTGACTCAGAAAAAATTCATCAAAATCTTGCTGAAGTCAGTGTATCGATTTCATCATTTTTGCGCGATGGACTGAGTGCCGTTTGGAAACAAGATGGTTCTGCACGAGTTTGCAACGATGCGACTATAAACTGGCTATTAAACTTGCCTCTATACAAAGACCTAGCGTTATTAAAATTTGATCGCGTAACACTTGAAAATTTTATCGTGAGCCTTTTGCAAACAGAAGATATCTATACTCTTGAGAAAATTGTGCAATTACTCTTAGGAAAATCTCAAATACCGGAGATGAATACTGCTGATCCCTATAAAATACGCCCCATATTATTACTGACGAATCAATTTCAATACCAAAAAGATACTGATACCGTCAACAGCCAACGTAATATGCAAAAAAATATAGAATATATTTTAGGAATAAACAACTTTCATATTCAAAATGAGTATCCCTATGCGAGCGAGGCATTTAAATCATTCAACTCTGTGCAGACGAGTTATGCTTTATTTTGTATTTTCTCCGGTCAATCAGTACCCACAATATCGCGAATAAACAGTGCGGTTGCTTCTCATGAGCTATCTACTCGGTACCAAGAGCCACTTGATGCGACACTCAAAAACCTCATCGCCCACGATAAACCGCATACCTTGACAGACGATAGCAAAAAAATTAAAGATATTCATCACCTAATCAAAGAATCTACTACAGAGTTTCCAAACAAACTGCCTTTTCATTTAACTTATCGTATGGTATTAGCCTCAGAAGCGGCATTGACTGGCATGAAAGGACTCATAGGGGGAGGAAAGAAAAAAAATAAATTTCTCTTTATACAATTTATTTTAAAAATTTTACCAGTTTTAAACGAAGAAATACATTTCACCAAGCTCGCTTATATTTATATACATCAGATATCTCAGCAAGGATTAATATCCGAATATCTACAAAACTTACAAAGTCCTCGCTATCCAGGACAAAAAGATGAGATAAAAAAATCTTTTTCACAATGGACTAACAATATAACAAATGATGAGATTAATAATTTTTTAATAGGCACGATATTCGCAAGTGATGGCACAGTATCTAAAACAGCACAATCCTTCGCGCAATTACCAGAAAACTTCCTATCAACGTTGTTTAAAAATACAGAGATAACACTAGACGTTCTTTGCCAGAAAGGTGGGATAACTCCTGATCAAAGAAGATCTGAAACATCTATCACGCAGAACTCGTCTTCAATGTATAATAGTAATACCAACCCGAAAGAGATTAAAGCAGAAAATAAGGTGACGACGAATAATCCTTAGTGACACCTAAGACATGGCTAAGGATGAATACGGCCCTCTACGGCTTCAATCCCACATAGGCAAAATAATCTTTATACTGCATAACACAAACATAAGGCGTGTCAGCCCGCATATTTCGTGCATGACCACTAGAATGCTCCCACATTTTTTCAACTTGGGTATAATCAGATGTCATGGCGATATTCTCGGTAATAACATGCCAACGTGTATAGGGTAAAGTTTGCATTTTCTTGCGTTGTTCAAATCCTTGGTGGCTAAAATTAGCCGAAATTTCTTTCGCACGAATTGCGGCAAATGCACAGGTTTCTTGACTAGGGGAAACCATTCCCAATCCCAAAGAAGAACGATAATCATTAATCTGTTCCAGGATATATGCGGTCACTTTATTTGGCGCAGGAATAATCTTATCTGCCGCAATAACAGGAGAAAAAATAAAAAATAACCATAACAAACAATATTTTTTAGGCACTTATACTTCTGCTTTTAGTGTTCGGGAAAATAAATTTTTAACGGCCTCTTTTGCCGACAAGTTACAATGAAGCACATGATAAACTTGGCTAATAATAGGCATATCTAGCCTATAATCAGAGATCATTTTTTGAATCAATAAAGATGTGCTCACTGATTCCACAACTTGGCCAATACTCTCTTGCGCTTCGTGTTGAGATTTTCCTTGACCAATCGCTAACCCAAATCGTCGATTCCGTGACTGATCATCCGTACAGGTTAAGACGAGATCACCAACACCGGCAAGCCCCATCACCGTTTTTAATTGACCACCCGCAACAAGACATAAGCGCTTCATTTCTTCAAGACCTCGCGCAATCAATGCCGCTCTAGCATTCGCTCCAAAACCCAGCCCGTCAGAGATGCCAACAGCAACAGCAAGCACATTTTTAATGGCTCCCGCAATTTGTGCCCCAATAATATCATCACTGGTATAGACACGAAAAACGTTCTTCGAAAATGCATTGGCAAGGTCGCGAGCACAGATGGGATCATCACTTGCAATGGTTACTGTCGTCGGCAAATGCATCGCCACTTCTTTCGCAAATGAGGGGCCAGACAATAATGCATACGGATGATCGGGCAGGATAACTTTGACAAGATCACTCATCAATCCACCCTCTTCTGTTAAGCCTTTTGTTGCAGATAAAATGATCTGTTGCGAACGCAAAAATGGCTTAATACGATTCAGGGTCATCTTAAAAACATGGCTTGGAATAGCCAACAAAACAATATCTGAATGACTAATCGCCACTTCTAACTCTTCTTGAATGAATAAGTCTTTAGGAAACGGTACCGAGGGCAAATATTTAACATTTTCCCTTGCTGTTTTCATGGCCGCAATATGACGGCTATCATGCGCCCACAGTGTCGTCATATAGCCTGAAAAAGAAAGATGAACCGCTAAAGCCGTCCCCCAAGAACCGGCACCAATGACGGAAAATCTAGGTAACATCTGCATAGAATATAAACAACTTATTGAAGAGTTTTTTCTTCACGGCTTTTTTGCTGTTGCGCATAAAGCGCATCAAAATTAACAGGCGCTAAGTATAATGGTGGGAAACCGCCACGCGTGATAACATTCGATAGCACTTCACGAGCATAGGGAAATAAAATATTAGCACACAAGGTAGAAGATACCTCTTTTCGCTGCTCCTCAATGAAAAATTTTTTAGTGTAAAGATACCTGCTTGTTTCGTTTCAGCAATATAAACAACCTCTTTACTCGTGTTATCTTTAGCTGTGACCGTAATTGATAAAACAACGTCATAAAATTCTGCCTCCAAAAAAGATGATCGCGTATCTAATGTCACATCCACTGAGAACTTACTTTCTTGTTTAAAAATAGCCGGTGCTTTAGGAGATTCAAAAGAAAGGTCTTGCGTATATACACGGTTAATTTCAAAAATGGGGTTATTATTTATTTCTGTCATCTGCTCTTTTCCTTATTTTTCAATGGGTTTAAACAATATCGTTAAGTTTTATCAGGCCTTGCTAAAGCAAAGTACCATGCTCTTTATAGTAGGCATATAAATCATCACAACCACCTCGATGCATGCCCTCTATAAAAATTTGAGGGACTGTCCGACGTCCTCCACTTTTAGTGATCATCTCATTTAATGCTTCCGGGTTTTTATCCACTTGAATTTCTTGATAGGCCAATCCTTCTCTGGATAAAAGTTGTTTTGCACGATCGCAGTAAGGACAACCGAAAGATTTGGTATAGATAATCACTTGCGTCATGTTATTTTCCTTTTGTCACCGGTAAATTTTCTTTTTCCCACTCAGCCATTCCTCCATTTAATGAAAAAGTATTCAAATAACCTTGGGCGCGGAGTTGTTGAACAACCTTAGCACTTGTTTTTCCCATATAACAAACAAATAAAACATGTGTCTGCGGAGTAATTTTTAAGCGGGTTTTTGCATCATCTTTTGATGGATCAAAGGTCATTTGCTTCGCGCCAATAATATGACCCACCTGAAAGGCCTCTATTTTCCGTAAATCAAAAATTTTTGCTGACTT
>JAJOJD010000004.1 GCA_021208965.1 Gammaproteobacteria bacterium | reverse complement strand
CAAGGAATAAAACCGAGTACTTTCATACGTTCCGGTTTAGCATTTCCTTTAAAATGTGATTCTTGGTACATAATCGCCATTTGTACACTCATCGGAATGCCCCAGCGTGCTTGTGAGGCTTGCGCTGCCCAAAACCAACTCGGATATTCGCGAAATATATCGCAAATATCATTCTCATTTTTAGGTGGCGCAGGCGCACAAGCAACCAGCAATAAAACACTGCTGATACAGAAGATACATTGAAATAATCGTCTCATTCAACCAAGCCAAGTGCTTTGACGGCGGCATATTCTTGACGGAGTTCTTCTAGCACAATAGTGAGTTTTTTGTGACCGAAATCATTCAGCACAACATCTGTCAGCACGTCCACTTGACCATGATGTGTTCGGCACGGCATAGAAAATATTAAGCCGGCATCTACGCCATATTCACCTTCTGAACAACGACCGACCGAGAAACAATCGTGAGCGGCTGTGTCAAGAGTTAATCGGCGGATACCATCAACGACAGCATTTGCGGCAGAAGCGGCGGAAGAGGAGCCGCGAGCGTTAATGACTGTTGCGCCACGTTGTTGAATCATCGGTACAAATTCGTTTTCTAGCCAGCGAATGTCAGTAATGACATCAGTGACGGCTTGGCCATTAATCTTAGCATTATAGAAATCTGGATATTGATTTTGTGAATGGTTGCCCCAAATGATCATGTGTGAGATGGCCGAAACATCAACGTTGGCTTTGTAAGCGAGCTGTCGTTTCGCCCGATTTTCATCTAAAGCCGTCATGGCATAAAAGCGATTCTTAGGGACATCCGGTGCCGCATGCATGGCAATTAATGCATTGGTATTGCAGGGATTGCCGACAACAAAAACTTTAACGTCGCTCGCCGCCATTTCATTAATCGCTGCCCCTTGGGGGACAAAAATTCCGCCATTAATTTTGAGTAAATCGGAACGTTCCATGCCTTGCTTACGTGGCACAGCGCCGACGAGTAAGACAATATTCGCCCCGTCCATTGCCGTCTTAATGTCAGAGGTGATCGTGATATCTTGCAGCAGAGGGAAGGCACAATCATCCAGTTCCATGACGACCGCTTGTAAGAGTGGCATGGCGGCATCAAGATCTAAAAGGCGTAGTTTAATAAAACAGTTTGGTCCGAACATATCACCCGCCGCAATTCTAAATAACAGGGCGTAGCTAATTTGGCCCGCTGCCCCGCTGACGGTGACGGTAATGCATGGTTTGGTCATGTTTCTGCTCTCTAGTTATCGGTATTTTTAAGTAGGGTTGATTTTACCCGATTCCGTCAAAAATGCTAGGCCGAGCTTTCGTTATAGTTATTTCACTTCCAATTTTAATCCGTTCGCGATTGTTTTTTTTTCGCCATTCGTTGGTATCGCGTAATGAATAAGCGCAGCCACAGTATTCTTGTTGATAAAAATTTTCTCGTTTCGATATCGCGATCATACGGGCTGAACCGCCAAATTTTCGCCAATTATACGTCCAATAAATCATCCCTTCATAGGGTGCGACGGCTTGCAATCCGCACGCATTGATTTGATCCATATTTTTCCAGCGAGAGATACCGAGAGAACTCGAAATCACTTTAAAACCATTGTCGTGGGCGTATAACGCCGTTCGCGCAAAACGCATATCAAAACACATGGTACAACGTATGCCACGTTCGGGTTCTTTTTCCATTCCTTTGGCGCGTTGAAACCACTCATCTCTGTCATAGTCTCCATCAATAAAGGGAATGTTATGTTGTTCTGCAAAACGAATATTTTCATTTTTTCGCAGATCGTATTCTTTGCGGGGGTGGATATTCGGATTATAAAAATAAATCGTGTAATCTATTCCGGCTTCTAAGAGGCGTTCCATGACTTCCCCAGAACACGGGGCGCAGCAGGAGTGTAACAAGAGTTTCTTTTCATTATTGGGAAGTTGTAGCTTTTCATGCGGCATGGCCATAAACTCTGCAGAGATTTTTTTCTGATTATAGCAGCGTCGCTAGAGAAAAGCTTTTTTTCTTATCATACTGATGCCATCGCTGATGGGTAGCATGACCACGTCAAGACGGGCATCTTTCGCCAAGTCAGCATTAAATTGTCGGAGTACTTCGGCGCGTTTTTGGTGGTCATCACTATTTAATACTTTACCTTGCCACCAGACATTATCGATGATGAGTAATCCTTGTGGACTGAGCAATGGCAAACACGCATCAACGTAGACGGGAATACTCGACTTGTCGGCATCAATGAAAATGAAGTCAAACACGGGTGGGGTATCTAGATTCAGCCAGTTTTGTAAGCTTTCTATGGCGTGGCATTTCTCTTGATGAACTTGTGACGATACGCCGGATTTTTCAAAGGCATCCGCTGCAATTGGCCACCAGCGTTTATCCCTTTCGCAGGTGGTTATTTTTCCATCACTGGATAATGCTCGGGCTAACCATAGAGTACCATAACCGACAAATGTGCCGAGTTCCAGTATATTTTTCGCTTGAATACTGCGAGCTAAGAAAGCCAAAATCGCCCCCTGAAGGGGGTCGATATACATCGGGGGAACGTTGTCTAGAGTTGAGACCAACCCTTTTAGCTGTCGTTGCACCTCAGATTCGGCAGCGCACAAGCTAGTAAAATACTCGGCACATGTTACGTCGCTAATCGAGTGAACACTCATGCGCGCAATAAACTTATCGGCCCAAGCTTATCGTATTTGCGGGACGAGGATCCGCTAGCAAGCTATATACTGGCTCTTTCAAGAATTTTCTCGTGCTACCATCAAAAAATTCCTCTTGGGTAATATTGTTTGCGATTAATGCGTTTTGAAAAATAGCGCCTATTTCTTCATCAGATTTCCCCGTGACAATCGCATTTCTTACGGCTAAACCGACGGACACCTTTCTTCCGCCTCTATAACCACCGCGTTCATCATTGACACGTCTATCTTCTTGTTCTTTACGGTTTTCATCTAATTCTGCGACGAAGTATTTAATAATGAACGGGTCGATGGCATTAAGATACTGGCTTTCACGGTCTTGGCTTTGTCGTTCAGAGGTGAGCATGAGTCTATCTTCTGGATAGTCCGTATAGTCAACATTTTCTTTGGCAAAAAGAAAAACAGCAATTTCAGGGATAGCGGGTTCTATCGGCATGTTTCCGCCTGCCGCCAGTTGCATCGTTTGAGTCCAAGAAAGTGCTTTATAAATAATGCCATTTGACTGAAAATGCTGACAGGCATTTTGTTTATCATGAACGAGCTGGTAAGCGAGGAAAGATCTTGCGAGGCTATCAGAAGCTAATAAATTCTCGAGATTGCTTCCATTGTCACTCAAATGAGAATTGGCTAAAAATGAAACAATCGTGTTTAGCTTCTCTGGTGATAGGTGCGGCGCAGTTTGAAAAACAAATGCTCTGATTTCTGTCGGATCACGCAAAGGTAAGGCGGCTAAATCAATCAACACCTGTTCTTCCGTTTCGTGCCTTTTTAGCCTAGTTATAATCTCTGCTGGAATAGTTTGAATGACACGACGTGAATTTTCTTTTTTACTGCTGGACCAAAACATACACAACCTCTTTAAAATATGGATACGGGTATTTTAATGATCAATTGTTAACCAATTCTTAAATTGACCAAAAAAACACAAGCTTAATACTACGTTAATCTAACGATACCCCACGCCCAATTCCCGAATACAAAAAACCGTGTTGTTGCATTTCGGCAGGGTCATAAATATTTCGACCGTCAATGATGATTTTTTGGCGCAATGTTGAGGTGAGCAGGGTTAGATTAGGATAGAGAAAAGATTTCCACTCGGTTAAAATAACCAAGAGTTCCGCTTCTTCCAGAGCGGCATATTGATCATCCAGGATTTGTAAATGGCCAGATGAAAAATAATGCTCTGGGAAAGTCCGTCTCGCACTATTTTGTGCAACGGGGTCATAGGCACGGACGCGGGCGCCGGCCTTGATGACGTCATCAATAAACACCTGAGAAGAGGCTTCTCGCATATCATCCGTTTCTGGTTTAAACGCAAGTCCCCACACAGCAATCGTTATCCCGCTTAAATCATTTCCGAGGACGCGGCGTACTTTTTCGGCCAGAACGTGTTTTTGCAGTGCATTACGTGTTTCGACCGCCTGTAAAATAATGGGCTCAATCCCTTGATCTTTCGCCATCCCCACTAATGCTTTGACATCTTTTGGAAAACATGAGCCACCATAACCACAGCCAGGAAATAAAAATTTTTCACCAATCCGTGAATCGCTACCAATGCCGAGTCGGACATTATCGACGTCTACGCCAAGTTTTTCGCAAATCATTGCCATTTCATTCATAAACGAAATGCGAGCAGCCAACATGGCATTGACGGCGTATTTGCTCATTTCCGCATCTTTTACGGACATATATAAAATTTTCCCGCCGTGCGCGCGAATGATGGGGGCGTACAGTTGGGACATCACTTCTTTTGCTTTGTCGGTTGGATAACCAACGACAAGACGATCTGGCTTCATGAAATCTTCAATCGCGGCGCCTTCTTTTAAAAACTCTGGATTACTGACGACGTCAAAAGAGAGTTGATCTAAACCGCGGTTCTTTAATTCTTCTCGAACAGCTGCTTGTACTTTATCGGCAACGCCGACGGGAACGGTTGATTTGTCGACAATCACGCAATAATTATCTATATGCTGCCCTATCATACGCACAGCGGCTAATACATACTGCAAATCGGCGAACCCCTCCTCATCGCTAGGAGTCCCGACCGCCACATAGTAAACTTCCGATGGGCGTTCTTGTTGCGATAAATCGGTAATAAACCGTAAACGGTCTGCAAGACAGTTGCGTTTAACCATGCTTTCTAGTCCTGGCTCGTAAAAAGGGATGATGCCCTGTTTTAATCCATCGATCTTTTTGAGGTCAACATCCATGCAGATGACATCGTTGCCTAATTCGGCTAGGCACGCGCCAGTGACAAGACCGACGTACCCTGTTCCTAACACCGTAATTCGCATTTCATATTTCCTTAAAATTCTCAATTTTTTTGAGATCGTATCATGGATTGGAAAAAAAAATCATCTTAAATTGTACCCTGAATCGTCGCTATGTTATGATCCCCAACTATTGTATTGATAGCGAGAATATCTTCATGCGCAAATGTGTCCTGACTTTTTTCACTGGGGTATTATGCTTATTGTCTGTGCAAATAAATTTTGCACAAGATGACATCGCGCTTCCCGACAATGCCTTAAGTTTGCCGATCGTAACAGCGCCAACTGCAGCACCCGTGGTACAACCGGTGATTATACCTCAACCTCCTGCAATTAATGCCAAAGCGTATGTCATTATGGATGTCGCGACCGGCAATATCATTGCGCAAAATAATATGGATGAACGTCTTGAGCCGGCGAGCTTAACGAAACTCATGTCAACGTATGTTGTTTTTTCTGCCTTGCAAAATAAGAGTATCACTTTAGAGGATGATGTCCGTGTGAGTGAAACAGCCTGGAAAACAGAAGGATCCCGTATGTTTATAAAGGTGGGTGATAATGTCAAGGTGAGCGATCTCATCCAGGGTGATATTGTCGCTTCTGGAAATGATGCAACGGTTGCCTTATCTGAACATGTCGCTGGTACGGAAGCGGCGTTTGTCGAAATGATGAACGCGCAAGCACAGCGTTTGGGGATGATTAACTCACATTTTATGGATGCCACAGGTTTGCCGACAGAAGAACACTACACAACTGCCGGTGATTTGGCGAGATTATCCCGAGCGATTATTCTTTCTTTTCCTGATCAGTATCATTGGTTTTCTGAAAAATGGTTTGAATATGGCGGCATTAAACAACCGAACCGTAATCGATTGTTGTGGCAATACCCTGGAACAGATGGGTTGAAAACAGGTCATACCGATGCGGCAGGTTTTTGCCTCATCGCTTCTGCGGTTAAAAATAACACACGTTTGTTGGTCGTTGTGATGGGGGCGCCCACCGATAAAGAGCGTGCCGCCAATGCGATAAAATTGTTTACTTATGGCTTCCGATTTTTTCAAAATACGACGTTGTTTGACGCTAATACGCCGATAACAACGGCACGTGTCTGGCAAGGTAAAGAAAAAGAAGTATCCCTCGGAGTAGCCGCGCCGATGAGTGTGACTTTACCCGTTGGAGCGGAACGTGCGATAAAGCACACGGTAGATATTACCCCTAATCTCACTGCTCCAATAATAAAAGGTAAAGCGTATGGCAATATCGTCGTCACGTATGATGGAAAAGTCTTAGCGACCGCGCCATTAGTGGCGCTAAACGATGTTGAGAAAGGCGGATTTTTCAGACGCATGATTGATTATATCGCCAAGCTTTTTCACCATCATGACACCGAATAGGTAGATATTTCTTATGTGTGGAATCACAGGGATAATCAAAAGATCAGCGGCTGTTGATCCTGCTGTCCTGGATCAGATGATTCGTGCGATTAAACATCGAGGCCCCGATGATCAGAGTGTTTGGGTGGAAGAAAATATTGGTTTAGCGCATGCTCGGTTGTCTATTCATGATCTTTCTGCTGGCGCTCATCAGCCCATGTTGTCTGCAAGTGGACGTTTTGTTATTGTCTTTAATGGTGAAATTTATAATTTCATCGAACTACGTGAGGCCTTAACCAACAGATTTTCTATCACGATGAACACTCACAGTGATACGGAAGTTTTAGTTAATGCCATTGAATGTTGGGGGATAGAACAGACACTCAAAAAATGCGTGGGCATGTTTGCGTTTGCTGTTTGGGATAGAAAAGAAAAAAAATTATTTTTAGCCCGAGATCGCGTGGGAGAAAAACCCCTCTATTACGGCATTGTAGACAATCAGTTTGTTTTTTCTTCTGAATTAAAGTCTATTTGTGTCCAATACAGATCAGCTCTTCATATCGATAGAGATCGGTTGTCAACCTACATGGCATATTCGTATGTTCCGACACCGTATACGATTTATTCAGAATTAAAAAAACTCGAGCCTGGTCAATATTTAGAAATTAATGCTGATTTACAGCATCAACATTATGTGTATTGGTCTATGATTGAGGTCGCCAGTCGTCCTAAAGTAACGCTTTCTTTTCAAGAAGCGCGGATTCAGCTCGAAGAAAAATTGCGTAGAACACTTTCTTTGCAGATGTTGTCGGATGTTCCGCTCGGTGCATTTTTATCTGGGGGAGTGGACTCATCAACGATTGTGGCATTAATGCAATCGATGTCACATCAACCGATTAAAACCTTTAGTATTGGTTTTCATGATAAATCTTACAATGAAGCACATCATGCCAAAAGTGTGGCGCATCATTTAGGAACTCATCATACCGAACTATATCTTTCAGACACTGAAGCGATGCAGCTTGTGTCAAACTTGTCACAAATATACGATGAACCTTTTGCAGATAGTTCCCAAATCCCAACATTCCTTGTTAGTCAATTGGCCAAACAATCCGTGACCGTTTCGCTTTCGGGCGATGGTGGGGACGAGGTGTTTGGTGGATATAATCGTTATTTTCTCGTGAATCGGGTGAAATCGTTGATTCAAAACAAATGGGTTAATAAATTTTTGCATGCGTGCCCATCGCGGTATCTTGAATGGTTCAACCATATTCCCATGGTTCCTGTTAAGCATCTTGGACAGAAGCTTCAAAAGCTACAACGCATGATGAACGTATCCGGTGGATCTTCGCTCGATATTTATAAACAATTTTGTACAGTGAACCTGTCATCGGTTGTTTTGGGAGGTGTTGAATCTAAAATCGTTGACAAGCCAGAATACGCTGAATTTTTTTCAAGATTTGGTGCCGCAGAAGCGATGATGTTGATTGATACACTCAACTATTTAACTGACGACATCCTTGTTAAAGTCGATCGTGCGGCGATGGCGGTTAGTTTGGAAACGCGCGTTCCATTCCTAGATCATGAGCTGATTGAGTTTGCTTGGAGTTTGCCGGAGCCATACAAAGTATTTCAGGGTAAAGGCAAAATTATTTTGCGAGAGTTATTGTATCAATATGTCCCGAAAAATTTAATTGATCGCCCAAAAATGGGTTTTGGTATTCCATTGGGTCATTGGTTGACAACAGGATTGCGACAATGGGTTGAAGAACGATTGGATGATCAATTGATACGTCAACAAGGTTTTCTGGATAGTATTCAAGTTCAACGTTATTGGAAAGAGCATAAAGCAGGTAAACACAATCATCAAACCTTGTTGTGGAATATCTTGATGTTTCAACAGTGGTTACAAGACAGGTAGTTCGAAATGAAAATCCTGATTATTGGAAGTGCGGGGTCTTTATTAGTAAATTTTAGACTGTCGTTGATGCGTTTTTTGTTGGAGAGAGGTCACGAGGTTCATGCGATTGCGTCGAATGATGCTGGTGTTGAAGAAACACTACAAAAAAACGGGATTGTGTTTCATCCCATTTCTTTAGACCGTCATTCAATTTCAGTCGTTAGTCTTTTTTCCTATTGGACACATTTACGTCACACGATTAAAAAAATTAACCCCGATGTTTGTTTAGCGTACACGATAAAGCCCGTGATTTTTGGAACGATTGCAGCGAAAATGCTGGGGGTAAAATATTGCTATGCGTTAATTACGGGTCTTGGTTACGCGTTTATTGCCAAAGGAATCAAAGCAAAATCTATTTTTCTCGCAGTGTCTTTTTTATATAAAATAGCCTTTCATTATTGCCATACGGTTATTTTTCAAAATAAGGATGATCAAAACTATTGTTGTCAGCTGGGTTTGGTGTCGAATGAGAAAACGGCCGTAGTCAATGGTTCGGGCGTGGATCTTTCACATTTTTTACCGACGATTTTTCCAGCCACACTAACATTTTTGATGACGGCACGTTTATTGCCGGAAAAAGGAATTTTTGAATATATTGATGCGGCATCGAGATTGAAAAAACAGCATCCCAATATTCGCTGCTTATTAGTGGGGTATATTGATAATGTTTCTGCGGGAATCACGTCACGAGATATTCAAGAATGGGAAAAAGCAGGCATTGAATATCTTGGAAAACAAGATGATGTTCGCGAGGCATTACGTCTTGCGTCTGTATTCGTTCTGCCCTCTTATCGAGAAGGAACCCCTCGCTCTGTGTTGGAGGCTATGGCCATGGGCCGCCCCATTATTACCACTGACGTCCCTGGTTGTCGTGAAACGGTGATTCACGAGTGCAATGGTTTTCTTGTTGCATCAAAAAGCAGCGACAGTCTCTATGAAGCAATGTTGCGGTTTGTGCAACATCCTCACTTAATTCCTCACTTTGGCGAGGAAAGTCTACGTATCGTTCGAGAAAAATTTGATGTTAATCACGTCAACCAAGACATGGTGAACATTCTGCTAAAACGGTTTTAATACGGCTAAGAAGACGATGAGGAGTAAAAATACGCTTGGGATTTCATTAAGATAACGGTAAAAGCGTTCTGAGTGTTGATTTTGATTTTTTTTAAAATCAAATAGCAGTTTACCCAAATACAAATGAAAAAAAGCGAGCAATAAAACCAGTATTAGTTTCACGTGTAGCCAATTCATTGCGGCATAATAGTCGTAATTAGTCAAAATCGTGGCCCAGCCAAAAACGCCGGTTAGTATCCCTGCGGGGGTGGTGATGTACCAAAATAATCGCCATTCCATTATATGGAATGATGTATTGACACTAGCGCGATCGTTAGCATGATAGACATAGAGTCTTGGCAGATAAAAGAGTCCTGCGAACCAACACACCATCGCAATAATATGTAGTGCTTTGAACCATAACATAGATAATCACCTTTTTGATGGCCTTAGGATAAAAAACAAGACAATAATTTTTCTTGATTCGCCTTAAGACTATATTTTTCTTCTACTATTTTTTGACCATTTTTACCCAACGTTTGCCTTAACGTTTGATCAGACGCCAGTGTTTTTAAGGCATCAAGCCACTCATTTTCTGATGAACAGAGAAAACCATTCAGATGGTTTGTAACAATTTCGGTATTGATGCCGATGGGTGTTGCCAGAACAGGTTTGGCGTACGCCATATATTGAATCAGCTTGTAACCGCATTTCCCTTGGGTAAATACTTCCTCGGTGAGGGGCATAATCCCGATATTTATACTATTCAAAAATTCTCGCTGTTGCTCTTCAGACCATTTATGTTTGATGAGCGTAAGATGTGGGATGTCAAAATCGTCAGTAGTCCCCATGACGTGATATTCCACATGACGTTCTTTGCTTAATCGATGCAGAGCCGATTGAATAACGTAAAGATTGTGTTGCGTTGATGGCGAACCTAGCCAGCCAATTTTTATCGGTGTATTACCGCCGTCATCGATGGTTGTTGGCGAATATTTATCTGTATCAACGACGGTAGGAATTCGAATGATTTTTTTGGCGCCAGATTTTTTTGCATATTCTTCAAGATAGCTATTCCCAACGATCACCGTATGTGCGTGTTTCATTACTTGTTTAATTTTATTGTTTAAGAAACAGCGCACTAGAAAATTTTTATGTTGATCGTAAATATGAAAAATCGCATCATCGTAATCAACGATAATCTTATTTTTATATAACCCAAATAAGTTTTCAATAAAAAAGGGCAGATAGGGCAGGGTTTCATATTGTATCCATACGGCATCATATTGTTTTGCGGTTAATAAATATTTAAATCGTTTCCAATACATTTTTAACAAAAAATTTTTGATATTTTTTGTGTGTATATTTTTTTCGAGATAGTCATCTGTCAGTAATGATTGTTGTTCAATAGCGATATTATGTTTTTTTAGATAATCGTAGTAGATGGAAAATCTTTCTCGACTGCTCGCTGCTTTGGAAGAGTATTTTGTTAATATTAATAGTCTTGAGTCTGAGGTATTGATGATTTTTCTCCCCTTAGTTTAGAATTTGCTGAATAAGCGCAAATTGTTTGTTGACAGCACCGCGATTAGCGTCGACGACTTTTAATGCACGTTCACCTTTAGCGGCGCGTAAGTTCGGGTTTTTGGCGAGCACACATAGCGCGGTACCTAATGACATGGCATCATTATCCACGATATCAATGGCATCAGACGCTTTTAATAAATCGACAGCTTGAATAAAATTATGAATCATCGGGCCACTGATAACGGGTTTGCTCAGCGCGGCAGGTTCTAAGACATTATGTCCGCCGATCGGTTTAAAGCTGCCCGCAACAACGGCGACATCACAGGTAAAAAACAGAGCCATCATTTCTCCTAACGTGTCTGCAAGATAGATCTGTGTGTTATGTGTGAGGGTATCATGTAGACTCCGACGAGAAAACATCCAGCCTTGTTTTTCGAGGAGTCTTGAAACGTCGTTGAATCGTTCGGGGTGACGAGGGACTAAGATCAATAAGGCGTTTGGATTTTCTTTGAGCAAGCATTTATGTGCGGCGAGCATGAGTTCTTCCTCTGAGTCATGGGTACTCGCGGCAACCCAGACGAAGCGGTTGCCTATCGTTTCTTTCAATTGTTGGCCTATTTTTTTTTGATCTTCCGATAGTTCGATATCAAATTTGACGTTCCCAGTGATGTGTAATTTTTCTCGCGCTAAACCTAAGCGTACAAAATGTTCTCCATCCTGTTGTGACTGGCAGGCAAGGAGTGTTACAGAGTCCAGCATGGAACGTGCCATTGAAGCAAAAAACGTTCATAGGCGCGCGCCGAAGCGGCAGACAAGCGTGCATTAGTCAGCATAATGGGAATGTTTCGTTTTTGGCAATATTTGAATAGATTCGGCCATAACTCGGTTTCCAAGATGATGGCAATTCTAGGGCGCGTGCGATTTAAAAATCGAACCACAAAGTGAGAGACATCGAAGGGGATGTAAACATTATATACGGTATTATGGAGTTGTCTTGTGACTTGTTCTGAACCGGTGAGTGTCATATTGGTAACGACAATCGGGGTGTGAGGATAAGTAGCAATAATTTTTTTAATTAATGGGATGGCCGCCAACGTTTCACCGAGAGAGACGGCATGAATCCAAATACATTCGTTTAGTATGGGTGCATACCCGCAACGTTCTTGCCAGCGTGTCCAACGTTCAGGTGTACGGCGCGAGCGCCACCAGAGCCGAAAAAAGAAAATGGGCATACATAGGTAGGCTAGGATGTTATAAAGTAGATACATTCGCATGATCTCAAGCGACTAAATGGCGCTTATTGTAAAGACTCTGTAGATAAGAGCAAGGTTGTCTATATTCTCTTTGTGTCGTGCCATTTTCAGTGATAGAGTATCTCAAATGCTATTCTTTGTGAGGGAAATATGATGACAAAAAATGTAGCGGCTATCTTTGATTTGATTGTATCAGAAAATGTCAAGTTTGTTGATTTACGTTTTTCAGATTTACGTGCCAAGGAGCATCACGTCACTATCCCTGTGGCTCGTGTTAATGAGCTGCTTTTTACGGATGGCAAAGTTTTTGATGGTTCTTCGATTGATGGTTGGGCATCGATTGATAAGTCAGACATGTTGCTAAAGCCGATTTTAGAAAGCGCCATACTCGACCCGTTTTTCGACGAGAAAACATTAATTATCCGTTGTAATGTCTATGACCCCGAGACTTTACAGCCTTATGTCCGCGATCCTCGCGGTGTTGCGTTGCGTGCGGAAGAGTATATCAAAAACACTGGTATTGCTGATGTGGCGTACATTGGGCACGAAGTAGAGTTTTTTGTGTTTGATGATGTGCGCTGGTCTTTGGATATGCATAAAGCGGGTTATGCTATTGATTCTGACGAGGGCGCTTGGAATTCCAACAAAGAGATGCATGATGGAAATATGGGATATCGCCCAACGGTTAAGGGCGGTTATTTCCCAGTTCCGCCTTTGGATTCCTCGCATGATTTGCGCTCTGAAATGTGTTTGATGTTGGAAAAAATGGGTTTGATTCCTGAGGTTCATCACCATGAGGTTGCGACGGCGAATCAAAATGAAATTACCACCCGCTATAGTTCATTAACACAAAAATGTGATGAATCGCAAACCTTTAAATATTGTGTACGTAATGTTGCGCTTTTATATGGAAAAACGGTGACGTTTATGCCCAAACCCCTGGTGGGAGATAATGGTAGTGCGATGCATACCCATCAATCGCTCGCGAAAGACGGAGTCAATTTGTTTTCTGGAGATGTTTATGCGGGGTTATCTGAGCTCGCTGTCTATTATATTGGCGGCATATTAAAACACGCGAAAGCATTGAATGCGTTTACTAATCCCAGTACGAATAGTTATAAACGGTTGGTTCCGGGTTATGAAGCGCCTGTTAAACTCGCTTATTCTGCGAGTAATCGATCAGCGGCTATTCGGATTCCATTTGTTAATCGTCCTGTGGAAAAGCGGATTGAAGTGCGTTTTCCAGATCCGTTAGCCAACCCTTATTTGGCATTTTCAGCCATGGTGATGGCTGGGCTGGATGGCATTAAAAATAAAATTCACCCTGGAGAAGCTTTGGACAAGAATTTGTATGCACTTTCCGAAGAAGAGGCAAAAAAAGTCATGGATATGTCGGGCTCACTATTGGAGGCCGTCCGCGCCCTGGAAAATGATCATGGCTTTTTATTGGAAGGAGGAGTTTTTACAACAGAGCTTATTGGCGCCTATATACAGTTAAAAAAAGCGGAGATCGCTCGGTTAGACATGACCGTGCATCCGGTTGAGTTTGATATGTACTACAGCCAATAATTGTTATTGCAGACGACATCAAAAGCCTCTATAATCGCAAAAATTTTTGTCGTTCAAGAGAAAAGGCAGTTCGTTGGTTAGTTTAGTTGCCAAACCGCTTAAAAATTTGATTAATCGTACTTTTTTGGTGCAGAGCGTTTCTCCGTTTTTGTGCGTGCGTTTTTTTTTCTTTTAACAACAGGCGTACGTTCGGGGTTGTCCGTTTTAGCGGGTGGTCTGGTGTATATCTTGCCCGCGTATCTATATGCGCTATGCTTGTTTTCAAACGTATCGCCTCAAAAGATTATGCGTATTATGTGCATTTTTTATCTTGGCGAAGTATTGAAATTGTTATTAAGTATTAGTTTGTTTCTTGTGTTGTGGAGATTTTTCATGTTGCCGCTTCTGCCTTATTTTATTGGCTATGGCGTGTCCGTGATCAGTTTTTTTGTGGGGTCGATGATGTTGATGAGTAAAACAATGGTGAATAAAATCGTATGAGTCATGCCGTTTCTATCGCACAGTATATTGAACATCATTTAACGCACTTGGCGTACAATGTGAAGACGAGCCAGTGGCAGGATGACGGTAGCTTTTGGGTCATTAACGTTGATTCTTTGTTCGTCGCTTGGGTGCTTGGTTTTTCATTCCTTTTTTTATTTCGTTATGTGGCAAAGCGGGTCACGTCTGGCACTCCAGGCAAAGGGCAAAATGTTGTTGAAACGCTGTTGGATTTTGTTTCTGGTATGGTGAAAGAATCTTTTCATGGCGAGTGTGCCGTTTTGGCTCCGTTGGCGTTGACCATTTTTTGTTGGGTATTCTTGATGAATTTTATGGATTTATTGCCTATCGATTTGCTTCCACGATTATTCGGTTCGGTAGGTATTGATCATTTTAAAATTGTCCCAACCGCTGATCCGAACATCACTTTTGGTTTGTCGATTAGTGTCTTTCTTTTGATTATTTTTTATAATTTTAAAGTTAAAGGAGGCTTTGGCGTGTTGAAAGAAAGCTTGACGTTTCCTTTTGGCCCCTGGCTTTTCCCTATTAATCTTATGTTTCGTTGCGTTGAAGAGTTGGTCAAACCTTTTTCTTTATCCCTACGATTATTTGGTAATATGTTTGCCGGAGAGTTGATTTTTGTATTAGTCGCTGCGATGCTGCCTTGGTGGTCGCAGTGGATGCCAGCGGGCGCTTGGGCTATTTTCCATATTTTGATTATTACGATTCAGGCGTTTATTTTTATGATGCTCACTATTGTGTATTTGACGATGGCGCATGAACAACACTAGATTTCATTATAACTGTTAGGAGATGAAGAAATGATAATTGCTCAATTATTTGCACAGGTTCAAGGTTTAACCGCGATCGCTGCTGCCTTGTTTATCGGTTTGGCCTCTTTGGGGACAGCGGTTGGTTTTGGTCTGTTGGGAGGCAAATATTTGGAAGCAATTGGTCGGCAACCAGAATTAACACCGATGTTAACAATGCGTATGTTTCTGATGGCGGGTTTGCTCGATGCGTTTGCAGCCATCTCTATTGTTATGGGCTTTATTGTGATGTTTGCAGAGAATCCGTTCTTGAAAGCAGTGAAAGAAGTCGTTGCGTCGCAAGTCGGTCTCAATTAATTCTTTAGTCTAAAAGAGGAATAGGTAGAAGCATGAATCTTAATCTTACCTTGTTTGGGCAAATGATTACTTTTGCTGTTTTTGTCTGGTTTACCATGAAATATGTGTGGCCACCAATGATGAAAGCATTAGCAGACCGTCAAAAAAAGATCGCAGAAGGTATTGCCGCAGCAGAAAAAAGTCAGCGCGATCTTGAATTGGCAGAACAGAAAGTGGCTGAAATGCTTAAAGAGTCTCGACAAACAGCCGCGCAGATTATCGATGCGGCGAATAAGCGTGCTGAAGCTCTTGTTGAAGAGGCGAAAGATCTTGCGCGAACAGAAGCGCAACGTATTCTTGCTCACGCGGAACAAGAGGTGAATCAATCCGTTATCCAGGCGAAAGAAGTATTGTCTTCTCATGTAGGGCAGTTGGTTATTATGACCGCTGAAAAAGTACTGCGCCAATCGATTGATATAGAAAAGCATCATAATTTAATCGCTGAAGCAATAAAAGAGATCTGAACGTATGAGTGAATTAAAAACACTGGCTCGTCCTTATGCGATTGCGGCGTATGAGTTTTCTCGAGAGCGCAACATGGTCGATCAGTGGCTGGTGATGTTGGTGAATATTAATGCCTTGGTATTAACAGAGAGCGTGCAAGCGATCTTACATTCACCGATGTTTGACGCCGATAAGTTTCTCCTTATGTTGGAGCCTTTTGCTGAAAAGGCCTTAGATGCTTATGGTTTGAACTTTTTGATGCTGTTAGTCGTTAATCGTCGTTTACATTTAATTTCGGTTATTCTTGAGCTGTTTCAACGAATAAAAGCGGAAGCGGAAGATGTTCTCTCTGTTCGGATTACGACGGCTGTTGCTTTAGATGTTTCTCAACAAAATATGTTGGTTGAGAAGCTGGCTCATCAATGGAAAAAAAATATTTCGCCCAGTTTTTTGGTAAATGACGCTATTCTCGCCGGCATCGTTATTGGCGTGGGTGAAGATTACGTCGTTGATGGTTCGTTAAAAACGCGATTAATGCGTTTAAAAGCAAAATTTTAAAGAAATAAAGGTGGCCTCATGTCTGTACAACAACTTAATCCAGCTGAAATCAGCTCTTTAATCCAAGCGAGCATTGCGAATGCGCAGCTTGCCACAGAGAAGACGAGTGAAGGAACGATTATCAGTGTTCGTGATGGTATTTTGCGACTTCATGGTTTGCGTGATGTGATGCAGGGTGAAATGATCGAATGCCCAGGCAATGTTTTTGCGATGGCATTAAACTTAGAGCATGATTCTGTTGGCGCCGTTGTTTTAGGGGAATATCGTCATTTAGTCGAAGGTGATATCGTTAAATGTACGGGGCGAATTTTAGAAGTGCCTGTTGGGCCAGCTTTGTTAGGTCGAGTGGTCGATGCGTTAGGGCGGCCGATTGATGCTAAAGGTCATATTGCGACTCAAGCGTCATCGCCGATTGAAAAAGTCGCTCCAGGTGTTTTATGGCGTCAATCTGTTGATCAGCCGTTGCAAACAGGATTGAAATGTATTGATGCGATGACGCCTGTTGGGCGTGGTCAGCGTGAATTGATTATTGGGGATAGACAAACCGGTAAAACGGCGGTTGCTATTGATGCGATTATTAACCAAAAAAATACCGGTGTTAAATGTATTTATGTCGCCGTTGGTCAAAAAGCTTCTTCTATTGCGGCTGTCGTGCGCAAACTTGAAGAGCATGATGCCCTTGCTCATACGATTATTGTTGCCGCATCTGCTTCTGAATCCGCCGCGATGCAATTTGTTGCACCGTATGCGGGTTGCGCAATGGGTGAATTTTTTCGTGATCAGGGCGAAGATGCGCTCATCGTTTATGATGATTTAACAAAACAGGCGTGGGCTTATCGTCAAATTTCCTTGTTGTTGCGTCGTCCACCAGGACGAGAAGCCTATCCTGGCGATGTGTTTTATCTCCACTCGCGTTTATTAGAACGAGCCGCTCGCGTGAGTGCTGAATTTGTTGAAAAAGCGACCAATGGCCGTATTAAAGGTAAAACAGGGTCATTGACGGCCTTACCGATTATTGAAACCCAGGCAGGTGATGTCTCCGCTTTTGTTCCAACAAACGTTATCTCGATTACCGATGGACAGATATTTTTAGAGACAGACTTATTTAACTCTGGGATGCGGCCAGCGATTAATGCGGGTCTTTCTGTGTCGCGTGTCGGTGGCGCCGCGCAGACAAAAATCATTAAAAAATTAGCCGGAAATATTCGTTTAGCGTTAGCCCAATATCGTGAATTGGCGGCCTTTTCTCAATTTGCATCGGATTTGGATGATGCCACACGTCGTCAGCTAGAGCGCGGTCAGCGTACGGCTGAAATTATGAAGCAAAAACAATATAGTCCCTTGTCTGTTGCAGAAATGAGCTTAGTCTTGTATGCCGTTCAGAAAGGATATTTCGATGATGTTGAGCTCAATGACGTTGTGCGTTTTGAAAAAGCGTTGTTAGCGTATTTTCATCATGCCCACAGAGATTTTATGGACTCTATTAATGCGACCTGTCAGTATACGGATGAGATTGTTGCGGGCATGGATACATTGTTGACACAATTTAAAGAAACGCAAGCGTGGTAATCACTGATGGCGACAGCAAAAGAGATTCGAGGAAAAATTAGCAGCATTAAAAGTACTCAAAAAATTACGAGTGCGATGGAGCTTGTCGCGGCGAGTAAATTACGCAAGTGCCAACAACGCATGAGCTTATCTAAACCTTATGCGACAAAAATCATGCAAATCATGAGTCACTTAGCCAATAGTACGCCTGAATATCGGCATCCATTTTTAGAAAAGCGAGAGAAAATGACTCGTGTTGGTTATATTGTAGTCAGTTCTGATCGTGGATTGTGCGGACCATTAAATTCAGCTTTGTTTCGTTCGGTTTTGCTTGATATTAAGCAAAAGAAGAGCAAGGAATCGGTGTCGATGTCTGTCCTGTTGGCGTTAAAGCGGTACAATTGTTTAAGCGCGTAAAGACGTCTATTGTTGCAGAGGCTAGTCATTTAGGCGAAAAGCCTGAAATTAGCCAGCTGATTGGCGTCATCAAAATATTTCTAGATAAATATGCGCACGGTGAAATTGATGGATTGTATATTTGCGCCAATGATTTTGTGAACACGATGAAACAGCAGCCTTATATTTCAACCTTGTTGCCTATTGCTCCAACGCATGATGCTCGTTTGAAGCATCATTGGGACTATCTTTATGAACCAGATGCAAAAACATTATTGGATTATTTATTGCGTCGATATATTGAATCGCAGGTGTATCAAGCGGTGATTGAAAATGTTGCCTGTGAACAAGCCGCGCGTATGGTTGCCATGAAAAGTGCCACCGATAATGCGGGTGAGATTATCGGTGATTTACAATTAATGTATAACAAGGCACGGCAGTCAGCGATTACGCAAGAAATTTCAGAGATTGTTGCCGGAGCAGATGCGGTATAATAAAGAAAGTTAAACTGTTAAATGAGGTATAAAAATGTCAGCGGTTGTCGGAAAAATTCAAGCGATTATTGGAGCGGTAGTAGACGTTAGTTTCCCCCGTGGTCACGTTCCTAAAGTTTATAATGCTCTCAAGGTTGAAAATACAGCGATTACCTTAGAAACCCAACAACAAATGGGTGATGGCATGGTGCGTACGATTGCCATGGGGACCACCGATGGGTTGAAACGTGGTTTGACGGTTATTGATACCGGAATGCCGATTATTGTTCCTGTCGGGAAAAAAACGTTGGGTCGTATTATGGATGTTCTCGGCCAACCGATTGATGAAAAAGGTCCTATCGGCGAAGAAGTGAATGAGCGTTTGCCGATTCACCGCCAGCCGCCGCATTATTCCGATCAAGCGGCGGCAGAAGAGCTGTTGGAAACAGGAATTAAAGTGATTGATTTGCTTTGTCCCTTTGCAAAAGGGGGTAAAGTTGGATTGTTTGGTGGTGCGGGAGTCGGTAAGACCGTTAACATGATGGAACTTATTCGTAATATTGCGATTGAACATAGTGGTTACTCTGTGTTTGCGGGTGTGGGCGAGAGAACACGAGAAGGGAATGATTTCTACCATGAAATGAAAGATTCTAACGTTCTCGATAAAGTATCGCTGGTGTATGGACAGATGAATGAACCGCCTGGAAATCGTCTTCGTGTGGCATTGACCGGTTTGACCATTGCCGAAAATTTTCGTGATGAAGGTCGTGATGTGTTGATGTTTGTGGATAACATTTACCGTTATACATTAGCGGGAACTGAAGTGTCCGCGTTGTTGGGGCGCATGCCCTCTGCCGTGGGTTATCAACCGACACTCGCCGAAGAAATGGGAATTTTGCAAGAACGTATCACCTCTACTAAAAAAGGGTCGATTACCTCTGTTCAAGCGGTTTATGTTCCTGCTGATGATTTAACCGATCCGTCTCCAGCGACGACTTTTGCTCATTTGGATGCAACCGTTGTGTTATCACGACAGATTGCAGAGTTAGGGATATATCCGGCGGTTGATCCACTGGATTCTACGAGTCGTCAGCTTGATCCATTAGTCGTTGGCCAAGAGCACTACGATGTTGCTCGTGCGGTTCAGGGTATTTTGCAGCGTTATAAAGAGTTGAAAGATATTATTGCTATTTTAGGTATGGATGAATTATCGGCTGAGGATAAATTAACCGTTTCACGGGCAAGAAAAATTCAACGTTTCCTATCACAACCGTTTTTTGTTGCGGAAGTTTTTACCGGTAGTCCCGGAAAATATGTGTCATTAAAAGACACTATTCGAAGTTTCCAAGGTATTGTGAATGGTGATTACGATCATTTGCCAGAACAAGCCTTTTATATGGTTGGTTCTATTGAGGAAGCTATAGAAAAGGCAAAAGATTTATAAGCGAGAATGTAAAGAGATATGACTATGGCAAAATCCTCCTTAACCTTAGACATCGTCAGTGCTGAGAGAACCATTTTTAGTGGACAAATTGCATTGCTAATTGTAAGTGGTGCGATGGGGGAGCTTGGAATTATGCCTGGCCATAGTCCCTTATTAACCACCCTTAAACCAGGCAAAATTCGGTATAAAACGACGGGAAATGAAGATTTCTTGTTTTATATTTCTGGTGGTATACTCGAAGTTCAGCCAGCGGTGGTCACTATTATTGCCGACACGGTGATTCGCGCAGAGGATCTCGATGATGCAATGGCTTTAGATGCTCAACAAAAAGCCAAAGACAGTTTAGCGAGTGTCGATAAAAATGCTGTTTTGTCCACGAAGCAGGCGTTGTTAATTGAAATTGAAGAAGCAACAGCCATGCGTCGAGTCATTCAAGAACTGGGTGATTTGAGAAAATAAGTCTATTTCTGAACCTAGGAGCCCTACGTGAGTACTATCAATACATTTCACGCTATTCAGCCTCTTGATGTTGACCATAAACGTTACATGATTGCCGATCTTAAAACCGCTGAAAAAAAACGGTTTAGGCGATATTTCCAAACTGCCTTGTTCCTTAAAAGTATTGTTAGAGAATCTTTTGCGTTATGAAGATGCGGACACGGTGACTGAGCATGATATTCGTGCCTTAGTGTCATGGTTAGACACAAAAAGATCAACACATGAAATTGCGTATCGGCCGGCTCGGGTTCTAATGCAAGATTTTACGGGAGTTCCTGCTGTTGCTGATTTAGCGGCATTACGAGATGCTGTTGTTGCTCTTGGCCAAGATCCTAATGACATTAATCCGCTGTCTGAAGTCGATTTAGTGATTGATCATTCTGTCATGGTGGACTCTTTTGGTGATGATAAGGCATTTGAGCAAAATGTAGAGCTTGAGATGAATCGTAATCAAGAGCGTTATGAGTTTTTGCGTTGGGGACAAACGGCATTTAAAAATTTTCGTGTTGTTCCACCAGGAACGGGTATTTGTCATCAAGTCAATCTAGAGTATTTAGCAAAGACAGTCTGGACCCGAGAAGTGGATGGTCAAACGTTTGCTTTTCCAGATACGTTAGTAGGGACTGATAGTCATACGACGATGATTAATGGTTTAGGCGTACTAGGTTGGGGAGTGGGCGGTATTGAAGCAGAAGCCGCGATGCTGGGGCAGCCTATTTCTATGCTCATTCCTGAAGTCATTGGTGTTAAGTTAACAGGTAAACTATCTGAAGGTGTCACTGCAACCGATTTAGTATTGACTATTACACAACTCTTACGTGCTAAAGGTGTTGTTGACAAATTTGTCGAATTCTATGGAGATGGTTTAGATCACTTGCCTTTGGCTGATCGAGCGACGATCGCGAATATGGCGCCTGAGTATGGCGCAACGTGTGGATTTTTCCCCGTTGATGAGGAAACGCTGCGTTATTTGCGTTTATCAGGGCGTGATGAACATACGATTAAGCTTGTGAAGGCCTATACTCAGACCCAAGGCTTATGGCGTGATGCCTCAACAGTAGAACCTCTATTCACAGAGACATTATCTTTGGATTTATCTCATGTTGTTCCGAGTTTAGCTGGCCCCAAACGTCCTCAGGATCGTGTTGCACTTTCTACCATGAAAGTTGCGTTTGAAAAATTGTTGCAAGAATCTAATACCTCGACCCCTGCCTTAACGTCAGTACGTGTTAACGATGATTACAGTATTCAGCAGGGCGCTGTTGTGATTGCGGCTATTACGAGCTGTACGAATACGTCCAATCCTAGTGTCTTAATGGCCGCCGGTTTAGTGGCTAAAAAAGCGCTTGCATTAGGTTTGACCCGACAACCTTGGGTTAAATCTTCTCTTGCGCCTGGTTCGAAAGTCGTCACGGATTACCTCAAAAAAGCGGGGTTACAAACATATCTTGATCAATTAGGTTTTAATTTGGTGGGTTATGGATGTACAACCTGTATTGGGAATTCTGGTCCATTAGCGGAGGATCTTTCTCAAGCCATCATTAATAATAATATGGTTGTTTCTGCGGTATTATCGGGTAATCGAAATTTTGAAGGTCGAGTACACCCTCTCACGAAAGCAAATTGGTTGGCGTCACCTCCCTTAGTCGTTGCGTATGCGTTAGCAGGAACAACGCATATTGATCTAACCGTAGAGCCTTTAGGGAAAGGTCTCGATGGTCGTGATGTCTTTTTAAAGGACATTTGGCCGAGTAACGCCGAAATTGCGGCTGAAGTCGAAAAAGTTGATCAGGCGATGTTTATTGAGCGTTATGCCAATGTTTTTTCAGGTGATGCATCATGGCAGGCGATTAAAACAACGCAAGGAAAAACCTACCAATGGAAGAAAGAATCTACCTATGTGCAACAACCTCCTTTTTTTGTTGGCTTGACAAAAGAACCGCCGCCAGTAAAAGATATTCTTTCGGCAAATATTTTGGCGATATTCGGTGACAGTATCACGACTGATCATATTTCTCCTGCGGGAGACATTAAAGCGAATAGTCCGGCAGGCGAGTATTTGACCCAGCATGGTGTTGATAAGCCTAACTTTAATTCCTATGGCGCACGTCGAGGCAACCATGAAGTCATGATGCGAGGTACATTTGCGAATATTCGTATCCGTAATGAGATGCTTCCTGGTACGGAAGGCGGGGTAACCTCGTATATTCCAACGGGTGAAGTCATGTCTATTTATGATGCGGCAATGAAATACAAAATGACGCATAGCGCCATGATTATTATCGCCGGGAAAGAGTATGGTACGGGCTCCTCTCGTGATTGGGCGGCAAAAGGACCGATGTTATTAGGCGTCAAAGCGGTTATTGCCGAAAGCTTTGAGCGTATTCACCGATCAAATCTCATCGGTATGGGCGTTCTTCCATTACAATTTAAGTCAGGGCAAAATCGTCAAACATTGGCTTTAACCGGTGCTGAAATCATGAGTATTCATGGAATAGCGCAAGGTATGACTCCAAACATTAATCTTTCACTAGACATTCAGTATCCTGATGGACGTATTATGTCTACAACGGTCATTTGCCGAATTAATACTCAAAATGAGGTTGAATATTTTTGTCATGGTGGAATTCTGCAGTATGTTTTACGTCGTATGATGACTGAATCATAACTATCGATGAGCGGTTTATTTAAATCGAGCTTGCAATATAAACACCCCAATACTTCCGCGCGTGTTGTGCAGGTTGAAACTCCCCATGGCGCGTTTACCACTCCAACGTTTATGCCGGTGGGAACTCGTGCCGCTGTTAATTGTATGACGGTGTACGAATTGATTGAAACACAATCGCAGATTATTTTGGGTGGAAATACGTATCATATGCTTGTTTCCCCAGGCACGGAGTTTATTCTCGATTCTGGCGGTATGCATAAAATGATGGGGTGGAAAGGACCGATGCTCACCGACAGTGGGGGTTATCAAGTCTTTAGCTTATCCCAACAGTCCAAGATATGTAAAATCGACGAGCAAGGTGCTCGCTTTAAACATCCGGATACGGGTAAAACGATTCAGATGACCCCTAAAATTTCGATTGAAACACAAAAAATTATTGGCGCAGATATTATGATGGCGTTTGATCAATGCACCCCAGATAGCGGGGGTCGTGATGTGGCCGTTAAAGCGATGGAGAGAACACATCGATGGTTACTGGAATCGATAGAAACACATCAATACAACACCCAATCGGCTTATGGTCATGAACAAGCATTATTTGGAATTGTTCAAGGTGGCCTATTCCGTGATTTACGTGAACAATCCTTAGAATTTTTGTTGCAACAACCGATTGATGGTGTCGCGATTGGAGGTGAATCGATTGGTTATTCGATGTCAAAAACAGTCGAAATTTTGGGGTGGGTGACGCCGTAGTATCCCGGAAAATCAGTTGCGTTACAGTATGGGCGTTGGCCTTAGCCCTCAGGACTTGATCGATGTTGTCGCTGCCGGCGTGGATGTTTTTGACTGTGTTGCGCCCACACGTAATGCGCGTCATGGGTCTCTTTATTGCGGTCAGTTTGTTGAAACGCCTGATGATTGGGTAGCGTTTGTTCCTGATGAAGAACGGGGTCGCTTGTTGATCAAAAAACAACAGTACCGTCACGATCATGGACCATTATCAGCAGGATGTGATTGTTATACGTGCGAGCATCATACACGCAGTTATATGCATTTTCTTTTTAAAACAAATGCGCCTCTTTATTTTCCACTCGCATGCATCCATAATGTTCGCATGATGCAGCGAGCCTGTGAGGCCATGCAAAAGATGATTAAAAAGGCGACGAATGCGACATTTTTTTAAGCAATGGTTTTCAACGCATAAAAATTTCCATACGTCTCCATTGTTCAATCGATATTTTAAAAAAATAAAACATTTGCCTGTTTGGTCTCTGGATCATGCTTCTATTGCGCGAGGTGTTGCGGCGGGTTTGTTGGTATGTTTTTTGCCCTTACCCGGACAGACCTTGTTGGCAGCATTAGTTGTGTGTCTCTTGAGAGGCAGTCTACCTGCGGCGATTTTAGCGACTTGGCTGAGTAATCCCGTGACGTTTATTCCGATTAATCTCTTAATTTGTGCTGTCGGTGCATGGGTGTTGCATACAGAGGCGGTTTTACCTCAACATTTGCCTGACCTTGATTGGACGCATGAAAGTATTATTCATTTTTTGTGCGAACTTTACACATGGTTTGCATCGCTCAGTCAGGCCTACTTAGTCGGTTTGCCGATTATATCGATAGTGTCTGCTTTGGCAGGATATATTGCCGTTTATATTTTTTCATGGATCATGAGCCTATGGAATAAACGTTAGTCTAACCTTTGTTTTTTCTCTCCGGCATTAGAGGCGTGAGTGCTTTCTTTGGGTGCAAAGAAAGTTTTCGCACATCCGGTAATCAGGGAGTGTAGTCGTATAAATTCATCCTCTGCGACCCTAATATTTTGAATACTAGAAATTGCTGTTTGTTTTTTTGCGTGCAAATTGTTCGTTGAGTTACCTCTTACTCTGTCATAAAATTCGGCGTCATCAACGGCATTAGATAAGAAAGGAGCGTCATTATTTGCCGTGAAATATGTTGGCAAAAGTGCATGGTTAGCCAAACAAATGCTATATAAATAATCATCACGCCCTTCGATATCGTTTGTATCGAAGCTTGCTTCGTTCTGTCGATAGAAATCGACTATGAGCTGTTTCACGAACACTTCAGCAATCGCTTCATTGGTGAAGAGCTTTAGCGTGAGTCTTAATGATAGTTGTTCTTTCCATGGCACTGCATTCAGTGTGTTAACAAAAACTTGTTCTAAAGAACATAATTCCCTTTTGACAGTAATATGAAGGTTTTCTGCAAGCTGTTGTGCGGTGCCGGTATAGTGACTGGGTAATCTTAGTTCAGGGGTATCCGAATTTTGGTTGCCCGCTTCAAGCTCTTGTACGAACGCTGTGGGGCGAGCAAGAATCTGATTTGAGTTGGCGAAGGTTGCTTGGCGTAACCATTTTGAGTTCTGATTGCCATAAAACATGGCCAGTGTATCTGTTAACGTCGAGGCTAGTGGTCGTGCAAGTTTGTAGTCTAGCGCGACTAATAATAGCATGAATACGCCGATGTTATTATTGAGCGAGAGCATAAAAATAAAGCTCGAAACAAGGAGCCCTCCTAGCGAGGCAAGCAATTGAGCCTTATTGTCATCAGGAAATATTTCAGCGGTCATGAGATTTGTCGTATATGCCAATATTGAATAAAGAATGACCGCTCCGATCCAAGGTGCTAAGAACGGCGCGTCATGGAAGTAATATCCACCTAAAGACACTAGAGTTAATACTGAAAAACAGCTAACAAAGTACGATTTTACAAAAATAATGGCTAATTGTCGATCTTGCAACCCTTTCAGAATATCTAGGTTTTTAAATAGTAATAAATAAGGTACGAGTGCTTGATCAAATTCTTCTCGGAGTTTTTCTTGAAAAAAAGAGATAGTGTCAGGTGGCATGAGGATTTTTGAGTCGCTTAAGGGATTCATTATCGTATGAGTATGCTTATTTATTTAAGATCAAAATGTTACTCAATTGAACAGACAACATCAACCCCATAAACACAAATTAGTTGCAATCTATGGCCTGCTCTGATAGCTTGATCAGTGTTGACTCCCGATTTAATGGGGGGGAATTGTTATATTAAGGAGAAAGATACATGTGTAAATATATTACTCGCATTTTGGCTGCGATAGCGCTTGTTGTCGGTGTTTTATCACTAACGCTACCGATGGAAAAAGCGGCAGCTATTGTTGCTGTTGAGAATTTCTTTGGTGTGATGTTACCGATTCTTGCAGTGGGGGCATTGTTAAAGTACATTTTTACATGCAACAAACAATCATGTAGCAAAGCAGAATGCAATAAAGACGCAGGTCATTGTACTAAGTCTTAAGTCTTTCAGGAAAGCAGGGCGGTTTTTTAATCCGTCCTGCTAGCACGGATGTACAAGCCTTTCTTCGTTTTTTTTTGGGTCTAAATTTTTTGTTTATTTGATACCCTAATACCGCCGCTAATTCATTCTCGATATACAATAATGGTATTCGTGATCGCTCCCAAGCGGGAATTCCCCAGTATTGAAAACGTTTTTTTAGTGCTGGATTCTGTTGACGAAAACGAATTTCCCACGATTCTGAGAATGCGGCATTTATCCCATCGCCTAGTTTTTTGGTCACAGATAACGTGAGCCCTAAAGATGAAATGACTAATGGTTCCGACAAGTTTTTCCATGATAAAACTTGTTGAGCATCGTGAAAATGGGCTTGATGCATGATATAGAGTTCGTCTCGGTAGCGTCTCATTTCAATGTTTTCCCAACGCATCATCGGATTTTTATCGTCAGCGGCTTTGAGAAAAATATGTAAAGCATTTCTTAATTGGGCATCGCTAGGTAGGCAGCAGTGTTGCTCTGTTAACCAATAACGCAGTACTAGCTTTTGTTGTATAACGGTCAGCGATTTTAAGCGTGATACACGCAGTCTGCCATCTTGATTGACGCAAGAAGTCGTGAGTTGTGACCCATATTCATTCAGCAGCGCTTCGGACTCTGCACAGTGCTGTGAGCTTCGTGCCATCGTTTCTGTGACGCTGGGCCAACGTTGTTTTAATATCGGTAATATCTTGTGTCGGATAAAATTCCGAGAGAATCGTGTTTCTTGATTGCTCTCATCATCAACCCACGATAGACCATGTTGTATGGCATAATCGAGTAATTCGTCGCGTTGGATCTGTAATATTGGGCGTTGTAGTTTTCCTTGTCCGAGATCAACTTTTGCTGGCATCGCACTCAGTCCTTTTGGGCCTGCGCCGCGTACAAGCTGTAAAAGAAAAGTCTCAGCCTGGTCATCTTGGTGGTGAGCCGTACATAAAATATCATTTTCTTTTAAAAGAGAGGAAAAGTGAGCATAGCGCAGGGTGCGTGCGCGTGCTTCTATGTTGCCTGTTTCCTGTGACAGATTTATTTTGTGTGTGATGCATTGTACTTGCCATTCCTGACACGTGTTTTGACAGTGCATTTGCCATGCATCCGCTTGTGTGTTCAGTCCATGATGAATGTGAATGGCTTTTAAGGAGAAGTGTTGTTCACGTCGGAGCTGAACCAATCGATGTAGCAATACGGTCGAGTCGAGACCGCCGCTATAAGCGATCCAGACATCAGCCGTCAGGGGTGGTGAAAAATCAATGCTGAATGCCATACGCCATTAAGCGTTGATAGCGACGCTCTAGTAATTCTTCTTGTGGTAAATGAGAGAGCTGGTGCAGTTGTTCGAGTAAGTTGGCTTTTAGGCTGCTGGCCATTAAGTCATAATCACTATGCGCCCCACCTCTCGGTTCAGGAATAATGGCATCAATTAAGTTAAGTCGCTGAACACGATCAGCCGTTACGCCCATGGCTTCAGCGGCCTGGGCCGCTTTGTCAGCACTTTTCCAAAGGATAGAAGCGCAACCTTCTGGCGAAATAACAGAGTAAATGCTGTATTGTAACATCATGACACAGTCACCTACGCCAATAGCGAGTGCGCCACCGGATCCCCCCTCGCCAATAACGGTGCAAATAATCGGAGTTTTTAGTTTTGCCATTTCATAGAGATTGCGAGCGATGGCTTCGCTTTGATTGCGTGCTTCCGCATCAATCCCGGGGTAAGCCCCTGGCGTATCAATAAAGGTGAGTATCGGTAATTGAAAGCGTTCTGCTAATTGCATAATTCGAAGTGCTTTTCGGTAATCTTCCGGTTTAGGCATGCCGAAGTTGTGCTTAAGTTTTTCTTGTGTTTTCCGGCCTTTTTGTTGACCGATGACCACGACAGGTATGCCATCTAGTCGCGCTAAACCACAGACAATGGTCGCGCCATCTGCGAGGTGTCTATCGCCATGGAGCTCGTCAAAGTCCGTAAAAATGCGTGAGATGTAGTCCATGGTGTAAGGGCGCATGGGATGGCGTGCCAGCTGAACTTTTTGCCATAGCGTGAGCTTTGAATAAATGGAGTCAGTGAGATCTTGATTTTTCTTCTCAAGTCGTGCAATTTCATCAGCAATGTCCATTGTTCCATCTAAGTCCGTACGACGTAACGCATCAATTTTGTCTTTTAATGCAGCGATTGGCTGTTCAAAATCTAAATAATTCAAGTTCATACGGTGTATGTCCATCAAATCCCATGGGTCGGATGGTAACAGTTTTTTCGATAATATTGCAAACCTAGGGACGTGAATTAAGTAAATAATAAAGATTATCCAAATTTAGATATCTATCAGATCAGGCCAGCCATGGAATACTGCTAGCATATTGTAATAACCATGAAATTTTGATATAAAGTCTGGCTAATCACGTGTAACGAGTTTTTTAGGAGATAATCATGTCAATGGTCTGCCAAGTGACCGGTAAAAAGCCTATGTCCGGCAATAATGTTTCACATGCTAACAATAAAACTAGGCGTCGCTTCTTGCCTAATTTGCATTCACATCGCATTTGGTTGGCTAGCGAGAGTCGGTATGTTACCCTGCGTGTTAGCAAAAAAGGCTTAAAGACCATCGACAAAAAAGGTATCGAATCGGTTGTTGCCGAACTTCGTGCTCGTGGTGAAAGGGTCTAGGGGAAAAAAATGGGTGATAGAATTAAAGTAAAATTGGTTTCTACGGGTCTTAATAAAGACGGAAAGCGCACCGGCGTTTTTAAAACAACCACAAAGCGCTCTAAGCCAAAAGGCGGTAGCGGTGGTTCTAAAGTTGAAAAATTAGAGAAAAAAGCCTTTGATCCACGTGCTTACGATGCGGTAACGGGGAAAATTGGTGTTCATGTGTTGTTTAAAGAAGACAAAATCAAGTAGTTCTAAAAAAATCATTGGAGGAGATAATGAGTAAGGTTTTTCCTATCGCTGATGACACGTTTGAGGCGGAAGTCTTACGTGCTCCTATCCCTGTCTTAGTTGATTTTTGGGCAGAATGGTGCGGGCCGTGTAAAATGCTTGCCCCCATATTGGACAGCATGGTTGATGATTATGCCGGAAAGCTCAAAATCGTTAAGCTGAATGTTGATGACAATCCTGAAACGGCACCCAAATTTGGTATTCGTGGTATTCCTACATTAATTCTGTTTAAACATGGCGAAGTTATTGCAACGAAAGTGGGCGCATTATCAAAGTCACAACTGGTTGACTTTTTGTCAGGATATTTATAAGCAACGTTCTGATGTGGTTCTGTTAAAATATCTCATGGTTTAGACGAGAGTATCTGTGAAGAAAACACTTTTGATCATAAATTTTAGTGCCGTGTTTTGCTTCTTTTTTAAGCAGTTGCGTTAATCATGCGAAAACGAGCCATGTCTCATCTTCTGATCCGTCTAATACTTCTTTAGTTGAAGCGGCCACATCTGTCAGTCACTCGTTACAGCATCTTGCCGCGACAGAGCAGGCTGCTTTTCATCCTATAGCATCACAACCTCTTCCCGATCCAGCCAGTTATGGCATGGGAGGTCGTGCGTCTATCGATTGGTCGGGGCCAATTGAACCATTATTACAGCAAATTGCACAGACTGCTTCTTACCGGGTTAAAGTTATTGGTCATGAGCCGGTGATACCAATTCTCGTGACAATTAATGCAAAAGATGAAATGCTAGGAGATATCCTTTCTAACGTAGCATTTCAATGTGGAAAACGAGCCGATGTTATTCTCTACCCCGAAAAACAGGTGATAGAGTTACGATATGCTGAAAATTAATTGTTCAGGGTTTTGGTTACGACACTGCCTATCTTTGTTTTTTGTGCTGTTGATCACTGCCTGTGCGTCGACTCCCCCTGCCGCGATTGATACAGATAATCTGTCTGACTTAGAAAATTTGACCAGCGCTTCTTATACCGATACGGATAAAACGATTGGAAATATTCGTGAGCAGGGGCTCAAAGAAACGGCGCTAACACTGGGAGCCCAATCGGGTTTAGCCTATCGTTCTAAGCAAATTAATGCTTCGCTGGAAAAAAAATCAACGTCGCTCAATAATGTTTTTAACTTTTACCCCTTAATGTTAGAGCATAGTGTTGTTCCGCCTGTGTTGATACAAGCAGATAATACCTTAAGTTTGTCTGGCCCTGATTCTTTACGTATCTCAGATAAAACCTATCGGATTGCGAAACAGGCTACGTTTGTTACTACTCCTCCAACGTGGCGAAATTATTTATGGATGACGTTTAAAACGCCTGAATTGCCAAATAAGACATTATTGCCTCGTACGCCAGACGAAGAAAAGGTCTGGAAAAAATATATTGCGATTGGCTGGAAAAAAGGGATCGCGCAAGCGGATCAAATCTTTACCGTGAATTTGGCGCAATTGAAACGTGACTACCAAGGGATGTTATTGTATCGAGACTTACTGGCGAAACACATGATCAGCAAGCCTTTCGTCGCTAAAACAGATTTAGGCGTGACAGGTGATGGAAACGGCATTAATATTAATGATCAAGTATTGCGCATTACCGCTCTCTCACAGTTGCAAACGAATAGCAAAGAATGGCAACCTGTCCTTGTGCCATAAGACGGAAAAATTCTCATGACCATTGAATCGACTGAATATCTTTTTCCAAATGAACCATTGCGGTTAACCGATTCTGTTTTTGAGCAAATTCTTATTCATTGCAGTAAACTTAATGCCTCAGATATTACTTTGCAAACCAATCAGCCTATTTATGCTGAAATTTATGGACGAATTCTCAAAATAACTCGACGCCCCCTAGCGAACAATGAAGTCGGCGAAATGTTAAATCTGATGTATGGCCCGAATGGTACTGCACAATTAAGTTCCGGCATCGATGTTGATACACACTATGAAGTTCGCCCCAACCGTTCAGAACGTTTTCGATTTCGTATCAATGCGACGTCTTGTTTGGTCGAAGGGCATAATGGTATTCAATTAACGGCGAGAACCATTCCGACAGATCCTCCTGCCTTAGAGTCAATGAATTTACCACAGGCAATTCTTGAGGCTATTGCACCAACGCAAGGCGTTGTCTATGTAACAGGTGCCACAGGATCAGGAAAGAGCACCTTGTTGGCCTCAATCATTCGTTATATTGCCGAACAGCCAGATTGTCATCGAAAAATATTGACGTACGAGTCGCCCATAGAGTTTGTGTATGACCATGTTCATACCACCAGTGCCGTAGTCTCCCAATCAGAAATCCCGCGGCATTTGCCAAGCTTTGCAGCAGGGGTGAGAAATGCCTTACGCCGTAAACCGCACCTTATTTTAGTCGGAGAGTCGCGTGACACGGAGACAATAAGTGCTGTTATGGAAGCCGCGATGACCGGCCATCCGGTGTATACTACCTTGCATAGTAATGGTGTGTCAGAAACGATTCGTCGACTGGTGAATACATTTCCTGCGGCAGAACGGCATGGTCGAACGGTTGATTTGTTCGAAACTATACGATTACTCATTTGGCAAAAACTGGTTCCCACGGTTGATGGGAAACAAGTAGCCTTACGAGAGTTTCTCGTGTTTGATGAAAATATTCGCGATCAACTGCTACAAACACCTATAGAGAATGTCACGGCGATGACCCGTCAACTGTTAAAGGCGCATGGCCAGACTATTGTGCATGATGCTGAGCGTTATTATCATCAGGGAATTATTTCAGATCGCACGTATCAACTTATCTTGTCGATTGATAAAAGTATGGATCAAGATAATCGTGTTCGCGAGTAACTCTTTTAAAACCAGCGTGCATATGGCCGCCATTATCTTATTTATTGTTATACCGTTATTATTGCTCACCTATTCCCCTCAGAGTATGCGGTTTATTGTGACGCTTGCGAGTGTCTCTATTCTTTTATTTGTATGGAATGTCATTGTTCCCGATGGTTCAAAAAAGCTTGCGTCATTCGCTTTTTCGGTCAAACTGCTTTTATTGATTATGGGTGTAGAAATCTTGCTATTTTTGTTATGTTATGGGTTCTCTACTTTTTCTTTTCTTCCTTCCCCCGTTTCTGAACATGATGTGCTGAGGATAACACCCATCACTTGGTGTGGTTTGTGGATGTATTTTTCTCTGCTCGTGACGATGCAGCATTTTGCTTACTATGAAAGGCAACACGTTGCTATTCCTGCGGCGTTAACGCTTGCTTTTCGTAATAGATACTTAGACACGGCCGTAAGGCGAGGATTAGCGATCACGCAGCTCAGTGTTCAGTTTACAGGGGTGTATGTGTTGGTCTTGAGTTTGTTACTGACGTTACTTTCTTGTTTCGATATTTATTTGCTCGACAGATTTTATTTTATTTCCGTATTATTTTTAAGTTTCTTTTTGTATTTGAATGTTCGTATGCAAAAACCCGCCATTAAGCGAATACTGAATAAAACAACGTTGTCTAATTTATTTTATATCGGTCTTGCTAGCGTCTCTTTTTATGCAGCAGTATCGCTGAGCACACGCTTGTCCTATGAATGGTTTCCGAGCAATTTGTCGATCGTTTCTTTGAGCTTAGCGCAGGACAATATATTATCCGAGGCATCTAGAATACCTATCTTGTTTGTGGCTATGTTTATACTGTTGGCACCCTTATGTGCCAGTATCGTCGTAAAACACAGTGCTTTTTTATCGCGGAAGATGTTATTGCTCTTTTCGTTTGTCCCCGCCATGGCGGCCTATTTGCTTTTTTGCTCTGCCCCAGCCATCAGTTCTTATGTTGGAGCTGGTTTGTTTATTGCCGTAGGCATGGTTTTTCTTGTCGTGCTTTTTCGACGTAAAACAACCGAAAATTTTGTTTCAGGTATTTTGCCCTTTCCGAGACAAGCCGTGATATTGGCGCAAAAAAGTTACAAGCTTTTTGTGCCTGCCTGTCTATTATTATTCAATTTTTATTTATTAATGATGGTGATTGGAATGAATTGTGCTTATGCGATTGTCGTCAGTATTGCAACGCTCTCTTTTATTTTAGGCGCTGCGGGTATTGTTAGCTACCTGCGTCTGGCTGGACGACAAAATTTGTATAAAAAATAACCAAAAAATTTGCATTTTCTAACTTCAACACTATACTTTCTGACACTTAATGATTACTAACAAAATGGGTGTCTACAATGTTTGCTAAGCAAGAAAAAAAAATCTATGCTCACTGCTAAGACAGAGCTAAACGAATTGTTTACGGTTACTTCAGCTCAGTTTTTTTATGACTATGTTCTTCCGGTGCTGAGAGATCTCTTTGAGCTTGACTGTCGTGAGAATACGGTGATTAATGGATTACTGAACGGAGGTTTTGCGCTCTCCACGGTATTAGAAGGATGGTCGAAAGAAGTTAAAAAACATATACCAACAGTCGACAGTTTCAAGAGCACTTCTGATTCAAAATTATGTGCGCTTGTTCGTCGTGATGGAAAAAATCCTGATCGTAAATTGTCCCAAGCCATGGAGGCACTATTAGAAGAAAATTCTCCGCAGTTAGAACAATTGAAAGAGAAGTTTGGGGTATATTTTTCACTGTATCGTTTGTGTCGTCAGTTAAGTATTTATATTGAGGCTTCTAATCCAAATGTCGAGAAAACTCCAGTTGGCTCGACTAAACAGCGCTTCCGAGAGGTGGGCAGCGTACTGACAAAAGCTATGGGCCAAGTTTTGGACAGAGATATAAAAATGGACTTTTTGTGGATTGTTATTAAGCATTTAACGGGCATTCAACCGTGTAGTGGATCATTTCTTGCGCATGTACAACAGCATTCAGTGATAGATTTGGTTAGAAAAAACGCAGCTGACTATTTTGCTGTCTTAAATAGGGGTGAAAATATTGCTAAAACGAGGAATCTTCTTGATAATACAACCCTTTCCTTATTTCATGTTGATCAGCGTGATGTTGCTGTTGAAGACAATAGGACTGTTCTAATGGACGCAATACAGATTGATGAAGAGAGTGAAACCTACGTAACCTATTCTCTCCCAGAACAGGTCGACTCAAAGCTTTCGCCCGTATACTCTTCGAGTGAAGAAGACATGTCTAAACAAGAATCTGTTTTAGTCAGAAAGGGTTCTTTTTATGAGCCAGAACAGCAAGAAGAGAAAACAGAGAGAGAAGTACATAAGATTGATTATGATTCTGACGGCGATAAAGATAGAAATAGTCTTTCGTCAACATGATGGTAGAAAACGGCGTTGATATTTGGTATTTCAATAAAGAAAAAATAGGGCCTGTGCGCGATTGGATGAGCTTTTTGTCTGAGGATGAACGATCGCGCGCCGCTCGTTTTCATTTTTCGCATGATCAAGAAGCTTTTGCGTTATACCACGCCTGTAAGCGCATGATTTTGTCACAGTACTTGTCGGTATCTCCTCATTCCGTGCCCATCCTGATCGGTGACCATGGAAAACCTTTTCTTCAAGACAATCCTTTATTTTTCAATTTATCGCATACTAAAAATATAGCCGTATTAGCGGTGACGCAGTGGCATCCGATCGGTGTTGATATTGAATTTATCCAGGAAAAGCCTGAAATATTATCGATTGCCAGACGTTTTTTTCATGAGAAAGAAGTAGATGAATTGCTTTCATGCGTTACGTTGGATGATCAAACAAACTATTTTTATCGACTCTGGACAGCAAAGGAAGCGTTGCTGAAGGCAGACGGAAAAGGAATTTCAGCGGGCTTGGATACATTTTATGTCTGCCCTAATCCCTCTGTTGATGGTAGCATTGTGCATTCGTATTTGCCGGAGATAAATTTGACAAAATTAGATTGTCCTGACCATTATTCGGCTTCATTGGCGATCATGGGTGAGAAAAAAGTGATAGAATACCGCGATATTGAACAAATATTAGCTGATTTCTTCTCATGTTAAATGCATTATGGGTTTTTTTAGGTTCAGGTTTGGGCGGGGTGCTTCGCTGTTGGAGCATGGCCTATACCTATCAGGTGTGTGGGAAATATTTTCCCTTCGGAACGCTAGTCGTTAATATTCTTGGCTCTTTTGTGATGGGTCTATTGGCTTGCTTTATCCCGTTGCGTTTTAGCGCATTAGAAACACCTCTGCGCGCCTTATTTTTAGTTGGTTTTCTCGGAGGGTTTACGACATTTTCAGCGTTTTCTATGGATACATTAGCACTATTCGACGCCGGAAAATATTTTTTGGCAATTTTTTATATTCTCATGAGCGTATGCTCTTGTTTAATCAGTGTATGGTTAGGTACTATAGCGGGGAAAATGATCTGATCCTGCCCGATATGTATTTTATTAATTAACGTAAGGAACCATAATATGAAAAAAATAGTATTAGTCAGCAGTTTGGCTTTTATAATCAGTCTGAGTTTAACCGGATGTGCGCCGAATATTTCTCCGGATACGGTGTCAGCATCGAATGCCAATGATATACAAAGTGCGATGGAAGGGACTGTCATATCAAAACGTAATGTTACGGTAAAAGGGGATAACAATTTACTGGGGACAGGAATTGGCGCAGTTGCAGGAGGAGTGGCCGGTTCTACGATTGGTGGTGGAAAAGGCAAAACACTCGCAACACTAGGGGGTGCTGTACTGGGTGGCGCAGCGGGTAATGCCGTGCAAGATAAAATGCAGACGCAGCAAGGTGTTGAATATGTGATTAAATTGACACAACAAGATAGCGGAAGTACGACAATCACGACGAATGCGTCTTCAAATTCTGGGACATCCAGCGGCAAAAATAACAGCACGACGACCATTTCGAGCAAATCAGCCGCGAATCGTTATGTGACGGTTGTTCAAGGTCAGGGTGAACAAGTCATTCAAGTGGGTCAAAAAGTTCTTGTTGTGGGTATTGGTGGTAATCATCCGCGTATTATTAGTATCGTTGGATAGCCGGCTCTCTTATGCCTAAAAGAGTATTGATTAATGGCGCGTTTGGTCGTATGGGGCAGCGTGCTTGTTATGTTTTGGAAAAACACACGGATTTTATTGTGGTTGCTAAGACAGGACGGCATGATTGCCTCGATGACATGATTTTGGCGACTCAACCCGATATCGTTATTGATCTAACCACAGCCGCCTGTGTGTGGCAAAATGCCCAAACCATTCTTCAGTATCCAGTTTATCCTATCATTGGTACTAGCGGATTAAAACGAGAACAAATCACGCAGCTGATTGACCTTTCTCAGAAAAAAAAACAAGGAGGGTTAATCGTACCCAATTTTTCGATTGGCGCGATCTTGCAAATGCGTTGTGTCGAATCTATCGCCCATTATTTTTCAAGCGCAGAGATTGTTGAAGCACACCATGAAACGAAGCTTGACCGACCATCGGGGACGGCATTACGAACGGCAGAACAGATTCAACAGGTAAATGCTTGCCAACCGCCTATTCATTCTATTAGACTTCCTGGGTTTGTTGCTCGGCAAGAAGTCGTTTTTGGCGCGCCAGCGGAGACTCTCACAATAATACACCATGTTTCAGATCGAGAGGCTTATATGCCAGGTTTAGTCTTAGCCTGTCAAAAAGTGACGACCTTTGAGCAAATATATTATGGGTTAGAGTATTGTTTGGAAAGGTAAAATGTCACGATTAAATCGAAAAGCCCCGCGGATTGATGCGTTAATGCGCTATGCGAATATGCTTGGATTTGGCGATATTCATACAAAAATTGATCATCAGAATGATTTGCGTTGTATTATCGCGGTTCATAATACCCGATTAGGGCCAGCCATTGGTGGCTGCCGTTTTTATCCCTATACGTCGTTTAGTTATGCGTACAAAGATGTGTTACGTTTAGCGTACATGATGACCTTAAAATCAGCCATCAGTGAGTTGCCTCATGGTGGCGCCAAGGCGGTTATTATGTATCCTAGGCATGCGTTTGATCGTAAAAAGCTGATGTATGCGTTTGGTGATTTTTTGAATAAAATCCAAGGGCAGTATATTACGTCTATGGATGTCGGAACCACCGCATCGGATATGGATCTTATTTATGAGCGGAGTCCCTACGTTATTGGTTCGACAAAAACCTTGCATGACGATCCATCACGATACACCGGTTTAGGTATTTTTCGTGGCCTGCAAGCTGCCGCAAAATTTAAGTTGCAGCGCGATTCGTTGGAAGGATTGCATGTTGTTTTACAGGGTGCGGGAAAGGTCTCTTACTATGTTTGCCAACATTTACATGCCGCAAAGGCTAAAATTACTATTTGTGATGTGAATGCAGAATCTGTCGCACGCTGCCAGGAAGAGTTTAATGCAACTATTGTGAGTCCTGAAGCGATTTACGATGTTCCGTGTGATATTTTTTCGCCATCAGCGATTGGGGGAACCATTAATAAACATACGATTGATCGACTCCAAACATCTATCATTGCGGGAGCGGCGAATAATCAATTGGCGCATAGCCGTTTTATTCAGTTGCTTGAACAAAAAAATATTTTGTTTGTTCCTGATTATGTGATTAATGCTGGAGGCGTTATTTATGCCGCATTGGCTTACGACAATCAGCCAGAATCGGTTATTTTAAAACAGGTTGACGCGATTGAGCCACGTTTATTAAATATTTTTCAAGAAGCAAAAGCACGCCATCTTCATACAACCGATGTTGCCAATCAGATGGCGAAGCAACGTTTGCAAGAAGCTTAAGGATAATGAGGGGATGGTTTTTTTTGTGTCATTGGGTTATTGCTTTTAGGTTTGAAAGTTGCCGCGCTTGCTCGAAGCTTTGATGTTGACCTTGTTTTTTTATCAAACGCTGAGATTCCTTCGACAATACCTGAAGGACTCGGTTCTTTTGGTAGCGCTGCTTTATTTTTTGTTTCATCAATTTTGCTGATCAGTAGTGTTAAATCTTGTTCAGGTACTAATAATGCGGCATAGGACTTGACGATAGTGCTTGATCGAGAATCATTTAGGCGTGTTAAATAATTAAAGGTACGGATTGCCTGTCCGTTTGGCATTTCTTGACCAATCTGATAAACCAGAGAGTTATGGTATGTTCCGCTCATATGTCGAGCCGCTATCTGTCGAGCCGTTATCTGTCGAGAAACGAACTCGTGGTGATCTAGAGCCGCTATCGGTCGAGAAACGGCCTCGTGGTGAATATGTTCACATTCCTGAATGAAGACATAATATTTTGCGTGCTCTTTTAGAGAGCTTGCTAAATCAAAAACAATGCCATCAAAAAGAACATTGTTAAGCGAGACAGTTTCTAAACCAAATATTCCATCGTTTGGATACTCTGTTTCTATCTTAAGACGATAGCACTCATTAGATGAGGGGTCTTGAAAATAAAAATACGAGCCTGATCCTGTATGAGGACGAAAAGAGTCGATAATCATAGATGGAGAGTTAAACATAACCAAACCTTTTTGTTTAAAAATTAAACATAGACCAGGTTTCGTGAAAATTCAACTAGAGAGTTGGCTGCAATACTCGGTCACTAGGATTGTGGAGGAGGTGTTAGAAAATAAGGTATCTGATGAAGAACACAAGGATGGTATTGATAGTTCGTTGATTTTATTAGATATCATGGCGATGCTTGGGTGTTCTCTCTCACAACACAACATCAGCTGTTTATGTAACCTACACTGGTTTAATACGTGCTCTAGTTGTTGGAGTGTTACGTTGAGAGCGGCGCTCGATAATGTGTCGTATATCATGAGTAGTCTCGTTAAACAATCAAAGGTATTGATTTTCTCGGGATATTCACTCATTCTTTTTTGTAAGCTCTTCATGACACAGAAGGATGTGGTATCTGCAGGCGGCTTAATGTGTTCTATTAATGAAACAAAAATTTTCAGTAAACCATAAATATCATGATATTCTGTTTCCAAAACGGTATAACCTTCTGGTTGATACGTTCTATCGTGGGACCAGTAAAAATAGTCACCGGTTGTTGTGTCTAACGCTTCGCCAAGAAAACACGAATGTTCTGTGTCAAGGATATGAATCCTATAAACATCATCACTTTTTTGATCAATGAGTATATTGCCTGCGTTAACATCGCCATGGCGTGATCCATTCTTTGCCATCGTCATAAATGCGCTGACAATTGCTTGTGTGAGCGAAAAAAATTGATGTAGACTGAGGGTCTCATCGCTTCGGATTTTCTGACAAAAATCATACGCGGTTATTCCAGGAAACACAGGCATGAAGATGGCATTGTGGGCTGTGACAGAAAAACTGAGTGTTACGTTGTTCTCATTATCGCATTCATATCGCTCATCGAAAGTCTCTAAGGGGCCTACTAAATCAAATATCGCAAACGAATAAAGAGAATTCGCGTTCCTCAAATGTTGCGCAATTTCCGCATAGGATTTCTTTAAATATTGAGTATACTCAGCAAGTTTTTCGGCTTGTTTTAGGGTGCAGTCGTTTATGCTGAGCTCTTCGTCAAGAACACGTGTAGAAGTCATGGAGCAATATTTTATTGCGTATCGACTGATCACTAATGAGGCGTTAATTTGAAAATCAATCGTTTTTGCGTTTTTTTGTGTCAACTAAACATTCGGGTTGAACAGGATTCAATAGTCTAATGTGATTATCGTGACTCTCGCCTATCTCTTTCCAGTCTGGGTCGCTATACAAAAGCACGTGATCGTCAGTTGATGTTACTCGTATGAAAGGCTGTCGATTTTTTTTTATAAATACTTAGCAAGATCTTATGCTCATTTTATCCGTCTTTAGACATGCGTTGTTGCTCTAGGTTTTTAAAATCCCACCATGATTTGTCCATCAATTGGCTAGGTTGTACACTTTGCAACGCATGTAGCATGTTGCTGCCAACTTTTGGATTTTCATAACACAATTCATCAATTAATTTTGTGACCCGTTTTCGCATAAGCTTTTCTTGTGAACCACAGAGGTTGCAGGGAATAATCGGGAATTGTTGTTCCTTCATGTAGTCAATAATATCTTTTTCTTGGCAGTAGGCGAGTGGGCGTATCACAATATGATCTTTGCTGTCCGTGAGTAACTTTGGTGGCATGGATTTAATTTCGCCACTGTAAAAAATCGACATTAATAAGGTGCGAATCATATCATCACGGTGGTGACCTAAAGCAATTTTTGTGAACCCATGTTTACTTGCATACGAATAAATAATCCCACGACGTAATCGTGAACATAAGGAACAATAGGTTTTTCCTTCGGGAATTTTTTCTTTAACAATGCTGTAGGTATCTTCGCGTAAAATATCATAAGGAATTTTCCGTGTTTCTAGCCACGTGCGCAACTCCGCATCACCCCAGCCGGGTTGTGCTTGGTCTAACGTAAAAGCCTGTAGATCAAATTTATAATTAGAGCGTGTGCGCATCATATTCAGTAGCGATAACATCGTGAAAGAGTCTTTTCCTCCCGATAAGCACACAAGAACTTTATCACCCGTTTGAATCATGTTGAAATCTGCAACGGCTTTTGTGGTGTAATGCAATAGTTTTTTTTCAGTGAGAGATGATGTTTTCATGCCTCAACCTACAATAGGCGAAGAAAAATAGGCGGGAAGATTCATATAGCTCACCAGAAGCCCCGAAAGAAATCCAAAAATATGGCCTTCCCAAGAGGTTCCCTCTTTGGGAAGTAGACTTGCAAATAACCCTGCAAAATAATAAAAACAAAAAATAATCAATAACACCGTAATGATCGAAGGGTAAAGAATAGCGTTAATCATTAAATATCCCCAATAACCCATGATGAGTCCGCTGGCGCCAACATGTAATGCTGGTCGGCCAACGAGCCAAACACATAGGCCGCTGATAACGATAATCAAGAGGCTAATAACAATAAACTGGTCTAATCCCGCGAGTAATAATAAATTCATTAACAAAAATAAAGGAATACAGTTAAACAACAAATGCGTAAAACTGCCATGTAAAAAAGGGGAGGTGAAAATACCGATTAATCCCATGGGGTGTCTTGGTAGTAGACCAAACACATTTAAACGATAGCGGAGTAAAAAATTAACCACCTGTGTGATCCATAATACGGCGATGATCGAAAGAATATAGTGCATGTTAAATTGTGCGACTTGTACAAGCCACATGAGTTTTTGTCCGATTTCTGCCATGATTATACAACTCAATTCAAAATTTTGCTGAGAATAACGTATTTCCAAAAAAAAGTCTTCCATTTGAGATTTTTTTGTGCCTAGAATACATAGCCTGATGCTCATAGGTGATGGAGAAAATAATACAAGGAGATGTTGTTATGAGTACTTTAGTTGATGTTGCTGTTCCGTTTTATTCTGTCGATGTTCATCACGATGATGAATACATGAATGACGCTCACAGAGCCCACTTCCGGTCACTGTTAGAAACGTGGCGTAGCCATTTGTTAGAAGAAGCGAGTACGACCTTACAAGCCATGAAACATTCCCGAGAGGGTTTGGCGGATGAGGTTGATCTAGCGTCTTATGAAGAAGATTTTCGTTTAGTATTGCGTTCTCGCGATAGAGAACTCAACTTGATTAAGAAGATCGATTTTTCTCTTCAAGCGCTGAAAGAAGGTGATTACGGGTATTGTGAAGAATGTGGTGATACCATTGGTATTGCGCGATTAGAAGCGAGGCCGACGGCAACAAAATGTGTCGAGTGTAAAACGGTCGCTGAATTACGAGAGAAACAATTGATTAATGATTGAAGCACTACACAATAATGGCTTGATGCTTGATATGCATCAAATAATGCGATTAACTACTTATCTGGAGCAGTTAAATCATTGGAATCGTGCGTATAACTTGACGGCGATTACAGATCCCATGGAGCAAGTGTACAAGCACATTGTTGATAGTTTGTGCATTCATGAGGCTATAAAGGGCGAGAGGATTGCTGATATTGGAACGGGCGCGGGTCTACCTGGTATTCCTTTGGCGATTATGTTTCCTGAAAAGCAGTTTACGTTAGTGGATAGTCATCATAAGAGAATTATGTTTATTCAACACGTGGTGATCACATTAAAACTCAGTAATGTAATGGCGTTACATCATCGTGTTGAAACCTTTCGGCCTTCTGGTTTGTTTGATGCGGTTGTGTCACGTGCATTTAGCTCACTGCATGATTTTGTTGAAAAAACGCAGCATTTATTGATTGAGAATGGTGAATTATTAGCAATGAAAGGCGAATACCCCAGTGATGAGTTGGGAAAAATCCCACGAGATTTTTATGCGGCAGAGGTGAAGAAACTGGTGATTCATGGCTTACAAGCAGAGCGTCATTTGGTACGCATTAAACGTGCGGTCTCCCCCGAAATCGTATAAAATAACGCTATTTTATAGCTGTGCTTAATGAGTGAGCAATGACTGATTGTAATAAACATTGGTATATTTTTATCCTCCCTGTGTTCATGACGGCGATGGTATCCGCCTGTCATTCAACAGCGACAGATTCTGCATCTGCTTTATCCAAAACACGCGCCAATTATTATTCGAATACCTTACTTTCATCGAGTGATTCTTTACATCGGAAAATCGTGCAACATATCCGATTTATCGGAGGAGAAGTTTATCAATCCGGTAGCTTTGTCACGATTATTATCCCAAATGATGCTGTTTTTGAGCCAACAAAAGCGGTCACCTTGCCCCAAGCGGGTGCGATTATTGAGGATGTGTCAACCATTATCGCAGATTTTCCAAACACAAATGTTATTATCACCGTGCATACGGATGATATTGATTCTCCTCTATCGCAGGCAAAGTTAACGCATCAACAAGCGCAATTATTCGCGATGCTTTTGTGGCAGCAGGAGTCGATTGATTTAAAAACATTTCAGCGATTTAAATATGCGGGGATGGCGCAACGCAACCGCTTACTGAGGATGCATCAGAGCATGGCCAGCGACTCAATCGTCGTATTCAAATCACGATTTATCCTCGCGAAGAGACAAAGGAAGCGTATCGTGCGTTAGGAAATCCCGACTTGTATGAAGTGAAGGAACTAGTCTAACGTTTGTCTATAACGCAAAATAGCAATCGATAAAGCGATGAGCATAAATACTAAGATAGGCCATAATGCTGGCCAAATTTCTACGATTCCGCTGCCTTTTAGCATGATCCCTCGAACAATCGTTAAAAAATGCGTTAAGGGAAACATGTTCCCTAAGTATTGCGCCCACTCAGGCATACCCCGAAAAGGAAACATAAATCCTGATAGTAAAAGGGAAGGGAGGAAAAAAAAGAACCCACTTTGTACGGCTTGTAGTTGATTCTTTGCTAGGGTTGAGAATGTTAACCCGATAGAGAGATTAGCGATAATAAACGGTAATAATACGGCCATTAGCGTTATGACACTCCCTAGAATAGGAACACCGAAGAGAAATCGGCTGGCCGCTAAAATTAATAAGGCTTGTACGTAGCCCACACAGACAAAAGGGAGAAGTTTTCCTAGCATCACTTCTAGAGGGCGAAGCGGTGTGGCGAGTAAACTTTCCATAGTGCCTTTTTCCCGTTCCCGTGTGATCGCCATCGATGTGATGATCACCATGGTCATCGTTAAAACCACCCCCATTAATCCAGGAACAATATTGTATTGCGTGACTTGTGCAGGGTTATAGAGTGAATGAATTTCTAAGTTAACAGGGGCTTGATTTTGTACGAGCGGTGCTAACGGCCCCACTAATTGTCGATTAAAGACCGTCAGCGATAAGTTAGTCATCGCATCGATAGCCGAACCCGTGGCCGAGGGGTCTGTGCCATCGGCTTCAACTAAGATGGTCGGATGCTCGGCACGTACGAGTTTTCTGGAAAAATCCGCATCGATATTTACAACAAAAGACACTTTTCCTTGCTTCAGGAGTAACTCTGTTTCTTTTTCACTGTGCGAGATGCTTGTAAATCTAAAATAGCCGGTATTTTTCATACCTTCAACAAAAGCGCGGGTAAAAGAGCTCTGATCTTGGCTATTTAATGCTGTGGGTAAGCTTTTAGGATTCATGTTAATCGCATACCCAAAAAGCAGCAGCTGAATAATCGGAATACCCACGATCATCCCCAAGGTCGCGCGGTCCCGTTTTAGTTGGATGAATTCTTTGATGAGCATGGCCACGACACGAGAGGGGTTACAGTGTATTTTTTTAAAAATTTTCATGATGAATGTCTCGGTGACGGGTTAACCAAGTGGATAAAAACGTCTTCAATCGATGGTTCAATCGGGCGCCATTCATAGGCGCTTGATTGATAAGGCTGAATGGCTCGTTGCAATTTTTCCTGATTCATGCCGCAGACATGGAGTTTATTCCCAAAAATGGCCACTTGAATAATATCTGGATTTTCTCGTAGGGGAGGGATTAGTTCCCTCACATGATCTCCTGAAGCGACCCAAGCATATAAGCCTGAAGACGCAATAATGTCGCTCATACTGCCTTCGGTTAATAATTTTCCTTGAGCAATATAGGCTAATCGTGTGCAGCGTTCTGCTTCATCCATGTAATGTGTTGTGACTAAGGTTGTAATACCTTGTTGGGCCAGTGTATGAATAATATCCCAAAAATCACGCCTGGCTTTTGGGTCGACACCCGCTGTTGGTTCATCCAGTAGCAAAAGTTTTGGTTCATGGAGCAGGCAACAAGCGAGCGCCAGTCTTTGTTTCCAGCCGCCGGATAAATTACCGGCGAGTTGGTTGGCGCGGTTGCTAAAATCCATGTCTTCTATCAGACGAGTGATTCGATTTTTCATGTCTGGGACATGGTACACACGGCCGAAAAAATCTAAATTTTCCCGTACGGTTAAATCTTCATATAAGCTAAAACGTTGGGTCATATAGCCGATATGTTTTCTGATTTCTAAGGAATCCTTAATGATGTCATATCCAAGACAATGACCGGAGCCGGAAGAGGGAGTTAGCAAACCGCAGATCATCCGTAGCGTTGTTGTTTTCCCGCTACCATTGGGCCCTAAAAACCCAAAAATCTCCCCTTTTTTAACTTTCATATCAACGTCACAAACCGTGTGTTTTTCTCCAAAAAATTTATTTATTTTTTGTACGTTGATTACCTCATCCGCCATGATTATTCTCCATGAAACGTGACATCAACGGGTTGACCAGGGTGAAACTCTAAAGCGATATCGTTATTGAAAGAGGCTTTGATTTCATAGACCAGTTTTTTTCGCATCGATTCGCTGTAGATCACCGGTGGTGTATATTCCGCTTCAGAAGACATGTAGCTCACAGTGGCGGATACGGGTTTTTGATGATTATCCCGTTTAACCATGACGGTGTCTCCGATATGCAGTCGGCTGAGTTCAGCTTCTCCAACAAAAAATATAACATACACGTTTTCCGGTGTTTGTAATGAGGTGACCGCTTGCCCCGCGTTTACCCATTCACCAGGTTGATAGTAAGTGTCAACGATAATGCCGTCCCCTGCGGAGGAGACGGTTTTTTGAGAAACATTCCATTGCATAGACGCAACATTTTTTTGGTTCGCGTCAATCGCTTCTTTTTGTGTGGCGATAACATACTCTCGATTTCCCAGATGCCCTAAATTTAGTGACGCTTGCAAGCGTTCGAGTTGTGCTTTATTTTGATGATATTGATAGTATTTTTCATCGTAGGTTGATTTCGGCGCGTAATTGAGTTGCGCTAAACTCTCATAACGTTTAACCTCTTTTTGATAATAATCGATGGCGGCTTTTGTTGATGCAATATCCGCCTCTATTTCTTTAATTTCATCGGGGCGTAACCCGAGTTCCATGTCGTGCAATGTCGCTTCGGCGCCAGCTAACTCAGCTTGCGCTTGTTCAAGCTGTAGTGATTGAGGGTAGGGGTCTAGTGTGAATAATAAATCTCCTGTTTTGACCGTTTGCCCTCGATGAATGGCGAGCGTTTGTAGCGTGCCAGATTGACTAGAGGATTGATAAATCAAATCGCCTTCAATATATCCTTGAACAACGGTTTCATCTGAAGAACAGCCGCTGAAAAAATCAGTGGAACTAAGAGCAGGAGATATCGTTTATTCATGGACTTCCCTCAAATTTTAATGCGCTAAAATAAATAGCCAATATAAAATTTTAGGTTATTCGAGGCGAATAGCGCAACTTTTTTCGAAGAATTGGCAGAAGAAGATATTTTGACTTTAGGCGAAGCCGGCCTTATCGCGATTTTTTCTCGATATTTGATGGCTTTTACCCCCATTTTTTACGATAATTCCTCGTTCTTACGCTTGATACCGTGTGTTTTATGTACATTAACGAATGGCTTTGGGTGATTTTAATGATCACGAATTTTGGTTTGACACTACTCGCTTTTCGTCTGTGGGGAAAAGTGGGCTTATTTGTGTTTGCTATCATTTCTATTATTTTGACGAATATTCAAGCGTTGAAGCAAGTCGAATTGTTCGGATTAAACGGTTCGATGAGTGATATCAGCTATGTGAGTGTTTATCTTATTTCTGACATTCTGTCTGAGAATTATGGCAAGGAAACGGCGAAAAAAATCGTTGGTTTGGGGATGTTTAGTATGATGGTAGTTAGTATCATTATGTATATTTCTTTGCTATTTATTCCTAATGCCTATGATGAAACACAGCAGGCGTTAAGTGTATATTTTTTCTGTATTTCCTCGCTTATTAACCGCGAGCGTATGTGCTTTTTTTATTTCGCAACGTTATGACATTGTTGCGTATCAATTCTGGAGAAAAAAATATCCTGATTACAAATATATTTGGTTACGTAATGGGATGAGCACAATGACGAGTCAATTATTGGATAACGCGATTTTTACACTGATCGCTTTTTTAGGAAGGTTTCCGTGGCATTACCTGATTGAAATATTTATTACTTCATGTGTTTTGCGTGCGATTATTGGGATCTTGGATACCCCCTTTGTGTATTGGTCGGTTGCGATTAAAAGAAAAGTAAAAGAAATATAACATGCAGCGTTACAGCAAAATTTACAAAAAAAATACCGCGTGAAATTTTATTACTCAAATCATTGCCTTGCATTTACAGCGGTAAATGCAAATTTTGTAACTACGTGTTAGATAACTCAACAGATTTGAATGAAATTCGCATGATTAATAGCAAAATTATTGAGCAGATAACCGGTGAATTTGGTGTGGTCGAAATTATTAATTCTGGTTCTGTTTTTGAGTTGCCCGTGTTTGTTTTAGAAAGCATTCGTTCAGCGGTCAATCATCATCGGGTTCACACGTTATATTTTGAAGCTTTTTATGCTTATCATAAGCGATTAGATGAAATGCGGATTTTTTTTCCTAACCAAGAAGTGCGTTATAGAATTGGTATCGAAACGTTTGATGATGACTTTAGAAAAAATATATTAAAAAAACCTTTTCCCACAGCGAATATTCTTGAGTTAGGAAAGAAATTTTATGCGTGTTGTCTGTTAGTTTGTGTAGAAGGTCAAACGCGCGAACAAATTCAGCGAGATATTGATATTGCGCGACAATATTTTAAAGAGATTACGGTGAATGTATTTGTTAATAATACGACACCGATTCGACGTGATGAGGCGTTGTTTGATTGGTTTGTCGAGAGTGTTTATCCCTCGATAGAAAATGAGTCTTCTATTGAAGTGTTAATCGATAATAAAGATCAAGGCGTTTATGTTCAGTAGTTGATCTTTGAACGAAGTAGTCCATAGCTGATATGTTTTGTTTTTTTTAGACGGTAAATTTCCCAGAAGTCATTCAGTGCTATCAGCTGTTCTGATGTTGTTTCAATGTAAATCAATGTATTCGGAGTGACTACTTTTTGGAGTATTGGATGATGGAGGATATCATTCAGCAAAGACGTTGCAAAAGGAGGGTCTAGGAAAATAATGTCGTATGGTTGATGGAAGATATGAGCCAAGCCCTCGGGAATACTGGTACAGATACACGTATAATTGTCGACTGAAAATGAATGAAGGGTGTGCTGTACATTTGACAAAGTTTGTTTATCTTGATCGACAAAAGTGACGTGCCCTGCGCCGCGAGACAGTGCTTCAATTCCTAAAGCCCCACTGCCTGCAAATAAATCTAGGCAGCGCGCACCATGAACTCTCGTTTGCAGCCAATTAAACAGCGTTTCACGTACATGACCCAACGTTGGGCGAATATGTCGATTATTAGGAAAATGAATGTTGCGTCCACGCCATTGGCCGCCGATGATCTTTACAGAATTACTCGAGGTCACGATGTTGGAGTGTTGTAGGTTTTTTGTCAGTATGCGATAGAATGCGTGAATTTCGTGTGAGAGTAAAGAGCAATATATGCGTCATCGTTTGAAACGTGATACAGACTATGAACATCCAAAAATCCGTCAACGTAACGCGTCAATTTCTTCCGCCGTCAATCCGGTCGATTCCGTAATCGTCGATAAAGGCACTCCTAGTTCACGATGACATGAAGGGTTAAGGTGATTTAATTCACACAAACTATACACGATTGACTTAAAAAAATCATGGTGTTTTAGTATGACGTCTTTCTGCAGAAAGTATGCAGGTAAGTGCCTCAAAAACGGGTATTTTTTTGCAAATAACCATTTTTTTGCGATACAATGGGTCAATTTCGTGTGAGAGTAAATAGGAATATATGCGTCATCGTTTGAAGCGTGATTATGTCAGTGAACTTGATCAATTTTTACAGAATTTTGATCGAGAACATCCCTGTGATTCGCTGGCTAAGGAACATGAGATTCTCAAACATGCTAAAATTGCACGGTTACGTGATGCGACACAACATCATCTCGACGAGACGTCCTCAATACTATGGGATAAATTTTAATTGAGTTTTAGTATTGCGACATGGAATGTGAATTCACTGCTAGTGCGTTTGCCACATGTGATCGCTTGGTTGGAACAACATCAGCCTGATGTGTTGGCTTTGCAAGAAATCAAATGTCCGAATGAGAAATTCCCCTACGACGCCTTTATTCGTTTAGGTTATCATTGTTTTGTCTCCGGTCAAAAAACGTATAATGGTGTTGCGCTGCTTAGCCGGCATGAGAGAGGCCCTGCTCCAGTATGTGCTGGTTTTCCTAACTTTTTGGATGAGCAAAGACGTCTGCTGGGCGTTACGATACAGGATATCCTTATCGTGAATGTTTATGTTCCTAACGGCGCGGCTGTTGGCACTGAAAAATATGCCTATAAGCTCGAGTGGTTGAGTCACCTTCAGCGCTTTATTCAGGAGTCTTTGGCGAAAAAGATTATTATCCTCGGCGATTTTAATATCGCGCCAGCCGATGCGGATATTTATGAGCCTTTGCTCTGGCACGATCAGGTATTGGCGAGTGGGGCAGAGCGTGACGCTTGGGAGGGTTTATTGGCTTTAGGTTTTGTTGACTGTTATCGGCATTTATCGCCTAGTGGTAACGAATATACTTGGTGGGATTATCGTCAAGCTGCATTTCGCCGAAATATGGGCTTGCGTATTGACCACATCTTAGCGAGCGCATTGCTTGTTCCTCAATTGAAAGAGTGTTGTGTAGATAAAATCCCTCGTGCTTGGGAGCGGCCTTCTGATCATGCTCCGGTGATCGCTAGTTTCTTTTTGTAGCGCGATCGTCTATGCTTATCAGACAGCCGAGGTGGTGAAATTGGTAGACACGCAGTGTTCAGGTACTTGTGGGGGCAACTCTGTGGAGGTTCGAGTCCTCTTCTCGGCACCATCGATCATTTTTTATATTCTCCCTATTTACATTTATAAGACTATCGAAGTAAAATGGCAGACTTTATCTGATTTTATTCAACATAGGGGTTTTATTAATGCCACTGATTCGTGTAAGAGAAAACGAGCCGTTTGATATTAGTTTGCGTCGTTTTAAACGTGCCTGTGAAAAAGCAGGGATTACTCAAGAAGTGCGTCGTCGTCATGAAGGCTATGAAAAACCTAGCCAAGTGCGTAAACGTGAAAAGTTGGCGGCTAGGAAGCGTCATTTAAAGCGATTTTCCAGAGATGGTTATTCGCATGACAGAGATCGCTACTAGTTATGTCTGCATTAAAACAAAAAATTACGGATGCGGTTAAAGATGCGATGCGTGCCCAGTTAAAAGATCGGCTCGGCACGTTGCGCATGGCAACCGCCGCATTCAAACAAAAAGAAGTGGATGAGCGTATCGAATTAACCGATGCGCAGGTTGTTGATATTTTGGTAAAAATGATTAAACAACGCAAGGAAGCCTCCGCGCAATTTTTAGCCGCGGGGCGTCAAGAGCTTGTCGATAAAGAGCAGTCAGAAATCATGGTGTTGGAAGAGTTTTTGCCGCAGCAGCTTTCTGAGCCAGACATTCAGACTGAAATTAAAGAGGTTATCGCTGCCTTGGGCGCTGCCTCTGTCAAGGATATGGGTAAAGTGATGGCGGAACTCAAACATCTTTTCGCTGGCCGAGCCGACATGGCTGTCGTTGGGCAACAGGTGAAACAACTGTTGTCGTAGCGAGGGTATCTTATGGCATCGCAGATACCCCGCGAGTTTATTGATCAACTCCTTCAAAAAATAGATATCATTGATATCGTTGCTTCTTGCGTTTCCTTAAAAAAATTTGGCGCGAATTATAAAGCTTGCTGTCCATTTCACGATGAAAAAACGCCGTCTTTTGTGGTCAGCCCTACGAAACAAATTTATCACTGCTTCGGGTGTGGAGTGGGCGGGAATGTCATTAGTTTTGTGATGGAACATGATCGCATCAGCTTCTTGGAGGCTGTAAAACACTTAGCACAGCGCGCCCATGTTGCTTTGCCGACAGACGTAGGGCGGGCAATGCCAAAACAATCGTCAGAACGTTTGTACGATTTAATGCAGGAAGCCAGTCGTTTTTATGAAAATCAATTAAAAATATCGGATGCTGAGCGTGTCAAAGCCTATCTTATTCAGCGCGGATTAAGTGGCGCAATCGCGAAGCAGTTCGGATTGGGTTATGCGCCTGCCGCGTGGGAAAATCTTCTGCAGTATTTGAAAAAAAAACAATTTTCTGTCGAAGAAATGTTTAATGCTGGCTTGCTATCGAAAAAAGAGTCAGGAAAATACTTTGATAAATTTCGCGATAGAATTATGTTCCCCATTCATGATCGTCAAGGTCGGGTCATCGCTTTTGGTGGACGAGTGTTAGATAACACAGAGCCTAAATATTTAAATTCACCAGAAACCCCTATTTTTCATAAAAGTAATCAGTTGTATGGTTTGTATCATTGTGTAAAGACGCAGCGTCATCATGATTATTTTATCGTGACGGAAGGTTATATGGATGTCTTGGCTTTGGTTCAACATGGGGTGACGCAAGTCGTCGGTACTTTAGGGACCGCTACAACAGAACAACACCTTCAATTATTATTTCGTTATACGGATAAAATTATTTTTTGTTTTGATGGTGATAAAGCCGGTAGAAAAGCCGCCTGGCGAGCACTCACTGTGAGTTTACCTAAATTAAGCGCGAATAAGTCACTGTATTTTATTCTGTTGCCAGAAGGGGAAGATCCGGACAGTTTTATTCATCAGCATGGTCAGCAAGGCTTTCATTCCCTTGCTCAACAAGCAATGAGCATGCCTGATTTTTTTATACAGTTTCTTGTCGCTGGATTGAATTTAAACTTAGCTGATCATCGGGCAAAATTTTTGCATCACGCCAATCAGTTGTTACAAACGCTTTCTGATATTGAACTTCAGCGGGTTTTAGCGCAGGAAATTGCTGAACGGGCGCGTGTACCGGTAGGGGAAATTATCAAGATGCTAAAAACGCCTAAAAAGCAAGCCGAAGTGATGTCGCGTTTATCGCAAATCGCGATGCCGTCTCATTTGCGAAAAATTATCGCGATATTGTTGCAATATCCTCATCACGCGGCATCCGTTTCTGAGATCGTGAAAGAATTATCATCGTATGACTTTCTTAAAGAGTTGGTGAATATTATTGTGTGTCAAAAGATGTTGACCAGTTCTGCTATTGTCGAATATTTTCGTGAAACCAGTTACGAAAAAGCGCTTGTTGAATTGGCGGTACAGCCATTATTACTGTCAGAAGAATTCTTGGTTCAAGAACTTCATGCGATGCTAAAGAAAATGCTGAGCGATGAAAAAAATCAAGCCATAGAAATATTGATGACAAAAGCTCAAAAATCAGGGTTAAATTTCGATGAAAAACGCCAGTTGCATGAGTGGCTTAAACAAAAACCCAAGCAGGGTAACGTGAATTAACGAAGGAAATACGTTTCTTATGGGGCCTGTGTGTTGAGGGTTTGTCGTCGATTATTCGTCTCTTTTATCATACATTTACTAATAAAAATATTGAGGAAATAACAAATAGGAAGCAATAATAAAGCGATTTTATAATCTGCAAGACTATATTGTCGTGCCCCATTTATTACTGCGCCAGACCAGCCGCAATCCAGTGCATATCCAATCAGTGGGTGTGAAAAAATGGCACCGGCAACAATGCACATATTGTTAAAACCAATAGCAGTGCTTGTCATTCTGATTGGATTTATATCTTTAACAATTGCAAAGCAAAGCGCTTGTCCTGCCGCCGATCCCCCTAGCCCTAAAAGAAAAATTGCGCATAGCCACAAAGGAAGATTGTCAATAAAAATTATGGCTGTCATTGATATCACGCCGAGGCAGGAGGCAAAAATTAAAGGAGGGATTCTTTTTTTTATTTTTTCTGAAAATAAGGCAATTAATGGACTTCCTAGTCCAACCCCAATCCATACAAACGCCATCATAGCGCCAGCGTTTATTTCCTGCAGACCATATTTTCTTGATAAAAACGGTATGCCCCATAAGCCTGCAAATGCCGCGATGGGCGCCCAAGAAAAGCATGAAAAGAGTGCGATATACCAACTTTGTTTGTTTGAAATTACTTCTAATAAAATTTTTCGAACATGGCTTTTTTCTTGCGTTGGAATAATTTGATTAACGTAATTTTTTGCAGAATTTCGTACTATCAGAAAAATTAATAGCGCTAGGCAGCCTCCAAAAATTGCCAATAATTCCATGGACTGTCGCCATCCAAAGTGCATGGCTAAGCCGGCCATAGGGGCTGCTCCAAAAATTGCTCCTGCCGAACCCATCAGTTGCGTTAGTCCTGCGTATATAGAAAACTGGCGTGAAGGAAACCAGCGTAGAATAAGATATAGTGTGCCAATAAAAGCAAAAGCAGATCCTGCGCCCATCATTAAACGAGCAATTGATGCTAACACAATTCCATTTGCCTGACTAAAAAATAAAGATCTATGGTGCGCCCAAAAACTTGGACAGGAATTGAGTTAGACTCCTTTCACACTTCAATGCACTTGAGGAGTGATAAATGGGAAAGAAACAAGCCAGTTATAGCAATGAATTTAAATTCAAAATTATCA
>JAJOJD010000009.1 GCA_021208965.1 Gammaproteobacteria bacterium | reverse complement strand
AGCTTGCGATTTAAATTCCTTTGTAAATTTAGTTTTTTTCTTACTCATGTTGACACCTCATTTAAGTGAATAAAGTTTACATTATTCTCTTAACTTTTGTGTCTAGTTTAATTAGACCACAACATACGGGTAACAACCATCAACAATGAGACGGCGTATATTTATTTATTGGCCGAACATATGCGGTCGGCTCAAAAGAATTTACCTTTCCGTATTTTAAAATACATCATTCATCTGATGGATGATCATTGTCGACATATAAACTCACGTTTTGCCTTTGGTGTTTCCATTGATTATTTATAATGGGGATACCTCTCCTTACCCGTACAGCATGGATATCTTCGATTTATTTGCGCCAGAACATAAAGAGCAAGCAATGAATACGCTAGTGGCCCCTTATCCTTTGATTGACCTCAATCAGACATCCGGCGCTGATATGCCAAGTGACCCATGGCTCATACTGCTGTTTAACGCCTTAAAATACGGTCCACAAAAAAATGACCCTGAAATGGTTGTGAAGGTCATAGAGGTTGCTATAATACATTTAGCCGAGAACGATGATCTTGGGCTTGTTCACACCGCATTACGTTACTTCTATGAAGTGCGTGGCAGGGAAGAACGACAGGCCTTTTGGGAACAGTTCAAAGCTCGCTTGCAACCAGTATTGGGAGAAAAATTTATGATATCAATCGCAGACGAAATTCGACAAGAAGGTATGCAGAAAGGTATCGAGCAAGGTATGCAGAAAGGTATCGAGCAAGGTATGCAGAAAGGTATCGAGCAAGGTATGTTACAAGTGGCAAGAAACCTTTTAGCCAGTGGTTTTGATGTAGAGGTTGTGGCTAAAAACACAGGCTTGGCGTTTGCTGTTCTGAAAAGTCTTAAAGAAGACGTCAGGCATTAAAGGGCTCGCTTTAGTTCAGACGTGATGAAGCTAAATCTAACAAATGTTTCATGGATCAAAAATTAATGATCTTCACTGCTTGTATCGCCGAAAAACTAAGCAACAAATCCTCATGTAAGCGCCTCAAAAAGTTTTTTTACTACAGAAAAACCCCGTGTTTATACGGATTGCAGCCGAATATCTCACCTATTTCACACTTTTTGAGGCGCTTTACGGCAAAAAGTGGTTAAAAATGAGGATGAATCTTGTTACCTTGCTTTCAAAGAGAATAATAGGGAGCTATCGCTCTGTCGTTCAACCGAAGGGTTCTCTCTTTCTTATCCTGAAGGTTCGTTTTATTTACGTATTTCAAGCGAAATAAACGCAGGATTTGGTTTTTTAGATCAAGATTTATTGCTGGTAGATCGGCATATGACCCCAATAGCTGGTAAAATCGTTGTGATTGAAACTCAGCATGAGATAAGCCTGAAACGCTTTCAAAAAACGAGTAATGGAGCGGTATTAATTGATGACCATCTCAAATCGTTGCCGATTCTTTTATCCTCTAATACGCAGGTCATTATATTGGGCGTCGTCGTTTTTTTAATACGCGGGATGTAAGAGAGCGTCATTTTTATGCCAATAGATTCACTGAGGATGATGAAAAATCGTGATTAATCCGATGTTAGAATGTTTACACGGCACGGTTGAGCGTATTACTTTTCACAGTGAAGAGTCTGGCTTTTGTATTTTGCGCACGAAAGTTAAAGGCCATCGTGATTTAGTCACGGTCCAAGGGAGTGCAGCCTGTCTCTCGGTCGGTGAGTATATCGAATGTCAAGGCCAATGGATTCATGATAAAAAGTACGGCCTTCAATTTAAAGCCACACAGTTGAAAACCATTTTACCCACGACGCTAGAGGGAATCGAAAAATACCTAGGTTCGGGTATGGTCAAAGGTATTGGACCGCATTATGCCAAGAAATTAGTGGCCGCTTTTGGTGAAGAAGTTTTCGATGTTATTGAGAAAACGCCGGAACGATTAATGTCGTTAGAAGGGATTGGACAAAAGCGAAAAGAGGGCATCATTGCCACATGGGCCGAACAAAAAGCGATTCGTCATATCATGGTCTTTCTCCAATCTCATGGTATTGGGACAGCAAGAGCGGTACGTATTTATAAAACCTACGGCGATCAAGCCATTGATCTGGTTAGCGAAAACCCTTATCGCTTAGCCTTGGATATTCGTGGGATTGGCTTTAAAACGGCCGATATCTTGGCACAAAAATTAGGGATTGCAAAAGAGTCGATGATTCGTGCGCAAGCCGGCGTGCGTCATGTTGTTCAAGAACATTGTGATCATGGCCATTGCGCTGTCGAACGGCAAACTTTGATTAAAGCAAGTCATGAGTTATTGGAAATTCCAGTATCGATTCTTGAAGAAGCTATTGAACACGAAGTCGCTGAAAAAAATTTGGCGAGCGACAAAATTGAAGAGAAAATCTGTCTCTACCCAATAACATTGTACCGTGCGGAAACAAATGCGGCGCATCAGTTAAAAAAATTATTAGGCATCCCTCCGTGGGGTGAGATCGATGTTTTGCAAGCAATTCCTTGGTTAGAAGGAAAAACCGGATTAACATTAGCGGCGTCACAACAAGCCGCTTTAGATAAGGTATTAAAATCGAAAGTGAGCATTATTACCGGCGGTCCTGGTGTTGGAAAGACAACCTTAGTCAAAAGCCTATTAATGATGTTACGTGCCAAACGACTAGACATTGGTTTGTGTGCGCCGACAGGGCGTGCCGCAAAACGCTTAACAGAAACGACAGGCCTAACCGCAAAAACCATTCATCGTTTATTGGACTTTGATCCGCACATGTACGGATTCAAGCACAACCAAGATAATCCATTACCGCTCGACGTATTAATCATTGATGAATCTTCGATGCTGGATATTATGTTACTCAATCATTTATTAAAAGCCATACCCTTACATGCAGCAGTTATTTTTGTTGGTGATATTGATCAGTTGCCTTCCGTAGGCGCAGGTGCGGTGTTATCGGATTTAATCCAATCAGGAACAATGACCACTGTACGGTTAACCGAGATTTTTAGACAAGCGGCCAATTCTAAAATTATTGTTAATGCGCATCGCGTGAATCAAGGACTAATGCCATTTGTCCATAATGACAAATCCAACGATTTTTTTATGATTTATGCTGATACACCAGAAGAAATTCACACGCTGTTAATGGATGTTGTTACCCGACGGCTACCAGAGCACTACCACTGCAATCCAAGTCGTGATATTCAAGTCTTATGTCCGATGAACCGTGGTGGATTAGGCAGTCATTGTATTAATGCAGAACTCCAAAAAGCTTTAAATGGTTCTGCAGAACCCAAAATCACGCGATATGGCACGACCTTTTCCCCAGGGGATAAGGTGATTCAAATGACGAACAACTATCAAAAGGAAGTGTTTAACGGGGATATTGGCTTTATTGAAAGCGTAAACATAGAAGATAACCTCATCAAAATTTCTTTTGATCATGTGATCAAAGAATACGACGCACATGAGCTCGATGAGTTAAGCTTAGCGTATGCGATTAGTATTCATAAAAGCCAAGGATCGGAATTTCCGATCGTTATTATTCCACTGGCGACACAACATTTTGCGTTACTGGCGAGAAATTTATTATATACAGGAATAACACGAGGAAAAGAGTTGGTGATTTTAATTGGGCAGAAAAAAGCGATTGGGATGGCCGTTAGAAATAATCGAGAGGCACATCGACTGACAAAACTGGCCAAGAGATTGCAATCTTGAAGGGCCCTTAATGCAGGGAAACACGGTGATATGTTTACGTAAACCGTGTATACTTAAATGCAACGGCAACACACGAAAACTGTTGTAATGAGACAGCATATAGGATACGACAATGAGCAAAATAGTCCATTTTGACTGGGCGATAAAGAATTTGTTACGCCATAAAGCAAACTTTGACATCTTAGAAGGATTTTTATCTGAGTTGCTTAAGACAAAAGTCACGATAGAAACTCTCCTCGAATCCGAAAGCAACAAAGATACACGAGAAGATAAATCCAATCGTGTGGATTTATTAGTGCTAACCGAACAAAAAGAGCATGTGATCATTGAAGTTCAAGCGTCGATGGAATGGGACTATTTAAGTCGCATTCTGTATGGCACGTCAAAAGCCGTCACGGAATATATTCAAGCCGGTCAAGCCTTTCGCCATGTGCGTAAAATTATCTCGGTGAATATTGTGTTTTTTGATTTAGGCCATGGAGAAGATTATGTGTATCACGGAACAACAGAATTTCGTGGAACACATCAGCATGATATTTTACGCTTAGGGGAGAATGAGAAAAAAGCCTATGCCTTAGCGAATACGCCATCGGATATTTTTCCTGAATATTATTTGATTAAAGTCAATCAATTCAACGAACGGATAAAAGATAAGTTTGATGAGTGGGTGTATTTTTTAAAAACAGAACGAATTCAACCTGATTTTAGTGCCCAAGGCGTTAAAAGTGCCGCGAAGAAACTGGATGTGTTAACGTTAGATGCTGCTGCCCGCCAAGCGTATGAACGTTATGAATATGATTCACATTATGAAGCGAGTATGCATGAATCTCATTATGGCCGTGGCAAGCTAGACGGACTTACTGAAGGTAAAGCTGAAGGAAAGGCTGAAGGTCTTGCTGAAGGAAAGGCTGAGGGTCTTGCTGAAGGAGAGGCCAAAGGTAAAACTGAAGGTAAAACTGAAAAGGCGGTAGAGGTTGCTAAGAAACTGCGTGAACTAGGGGCGCCTTTATCGATGATTACCGAATCGACCGGACTGACGGCAGAAGAAATTGAGGCGTTGCACTGAGGGATGTTGTCGTTGTTTTTAATCGCTCCCCTCGCCTCTTATTTCTATTCTCAGTATGAGACCACTATGAAATTTGTCCATCTCTTTCGCAGAGATGTGAGAAATATCGCACGAAAAAAAATCTAATATCAATTTCAGGTTTTCTTAATTTCTTTTAACTTAAGCTCTGAAAAATTTTTAGGAGCGTATTATGTTTCGTCAAACTGCAGCTGAGACCATCCCATTAAAGCCTTTTTAAAGAGTGAGGACATATGCCCAAATTATATGATTGCTTGTTATTAGCTAAATCTCTAAGGGAGCCCGTTGAATTACCAAACTATTTTTCGTTATACACCGATAGTTCTGGTTTAGATTCAGCGCAGGGATACTACGGAAAAGTTTATATTGATCGTGAACATCAAGAAATTTTGTTTGTTCATCGAAGCACAACTATAGATAATAAAATACAGCCTCATGAAAACAGCTCTTTTGTGGCTGCTGCCAATCTGGTTAGTGATTCTGCTATTTATTTGAATGTATTACCTCAAGCTTCACAAGTTGCTCTAAAATTTGTTAAAAAACAATTATCTATTTTATCTAGAGCCCATGTGGGATATGCCAGTATTCAAATTGGGCATTCGCTGGGCGGTTTTCATGCGCATATTTGTGGGTACACGTTAAAACATAGGGTGATTGCTATTGATCCTCCTGGATGTGCTGAGATCTTAATTAAATTAAAAACTCCATTTGACCATCAACAATGTGAACAGCACCATAGTTTGTTTGTTCGTCGTAATCAGATTAATGAAACCAATAGCCATGTTGGCAAGCTCGCTTATCATCAATTTGAGGAGCATTGGGGTAAAAGTTCAAGCCTACAAACGACATCAAATACTTTATCGACGCATTCTTTAGACTATTTTATGGCGCATATCCCGCGTGATTCTCTCGATTCAATCGCGGCATTGCCTCAAAATTTTTTCTGGCTTAATTCTCCATCTCTCGTAACGTCATCTAGCTCTTTTTACAGAAGCACATTCGAATCATCTGCCATACATATCCAGTTTGATGACAGCGATATACTAGGTGATCAAGAAGAAATTCGCGCAGATCGTTGGATAGTCTTTATTTTGAACGAAAAAGAACGCGGTGATCATCAAAACTGCCAACATGCCTTCTTATTGTTGGAAGGAATTAGAGATGGTGTTCATATTCTTGCTCGTTATGAATTGGTAACATCTGACAACGTTCACGCCAAGATTATTTTGAGAGAAAATTATCATGATGTTTTGGGCGAATTAGAGACTTCTGGAAATCGTCGGCGATGGCAGTATAAATATACAGTTATTAATCAAGTTAGTGCCGAGTTATTGGTGCAACATATTTATAATGATTATCACAGAGGTGAAAATCAAGAGTTGTTTTTTGATTTATATGGCACGAATAAAAATCAAAATCATTATAACTGCGTCAAGTGGGTAAAAGAAAAGTTAAGGCTCTTCGCGCTTTTGCGTGGAATGAGCGAATGCGTTACACTACGTGCATTATTTAATATGGACCGAAACGAGGTGCATCATGGTGAACAACGATTCTCCCGATATTCTTAATTTTGTGACAAGC
>JAJOJD010000008.1 GCA_021208965.1 Gammaproteobacteria bacterium | reverse complement strand
CTTTTTATAAAAATCGATCTTATTTTACACAATAAATCTTAAATTTTGCTTAAATGACTTAATAACTGTCTATTTTTAAATCACATCTGGGAAGGAAGAGATTTTTAACACATCTGGACATTTTCAGCAAGTCATTACGTCATTGCATTTGTGTTCCACCAACCACCATCTCACTCACTTTTAGTGTGGGTTGGCCAACACCAACAGGAACGCTTTGTCCGTCTTTACCGCAAACACCAACACCTGGATCAAGGTCTAAATCATGGCCTACCATTGTCACTTTGGTCAAAACGTCAGGACCATGGCCGATTAACGTTGCCCCTTTGATAGGTGCTGTCACACGACCACTTTCAATTAAGTAGGCTTCGCTCGCAGAAAAAACAAATTTTCCCGACGTAATATCAACCTCACCCCCACCGAAATTAACCGCATAAATTCCTTTTTTAACCGATTTAATAATATCCTGTGGATCATCATCACCAGGCAACATATAAGTATTCGTCATACGCGGCATGGGAATATGGGCATACGACTCTCGACGTCCATTACCGGTCGATTGAACTCCCATCAAGCGCGCATTTAATTTGTCATGCATAAACCCGCGCAAAATACCGTTTTCGATGAGCAGCGTGTTCTGACCGAGGGTTCCTTCATCATCAATGGCCAGAGAACCTCGACGATTCAACAAGGTTGCATCATCCACAATCGTACATTTTTCTGACGCAACACGTAGACCTAGTTTATCTGTAAACGCGGAGGTTCTTTTACGAATAAAATCGCTTTCCAATCCATGCCCAATCGCTTCATGCAACAAAACAGCCGGCCAACCCGACCCTAAAACAACAGGCATCAATCCTGCTGGCGCAGGAACGGCTTCTAAATTGGTCAACGCTTGCCGCACTGCTTTATCGATAAAATCTTTAATCAAGACATCAGAAAAATGAGTGTAGTCGCCGCGTAATCCACCTCCGCAACTACCGCCTTCACGTTTTCCTCCATCTTCTGCCAGTACTTGAATATTAAAACGCACCAAAGGACGAATATCCGCATGACAACTGCCATCATGATTAAAAATCAACACTTGCTCATAACTACCGCTTAAACTTGCCATCACTTGAGTAATTTTAGGACTCGCCTCACGCGCCCATCGATCAGCTTTGTTTAAAAGAGTCACTTTTTCTTGAGAACTCAGGATATCTAAGGGGTTTTCTTGAGGATACATCCTCGGCGTCTTTTGAGGGCACCATTGATTAATGGTTTGTGATAGATTCCCGAGTCGAGTAATACTACGTGCTGCAATAGCCGCATTCTCTAAGACAGACGACGAGAAATCATCGGAATAAGCGTAACCCGTGGTTTCGCCACTCATGGCTCGAATACCGACACCTCGATCACAGGCATAATTCCCTTCTTTAACCATTCCCTCTTCAAGATACCAGCTTTCTTGAAAGACAGACTGGAAATAAAGATCTGCGGCATCAATCGTTGAGCACATCATTTTTGAAAAAATACGATCAATATCTCGGAGCGTCAGGCTCGCCGGTGTCAGCAGCGCGTCACTCACTTTTTTTAACATGTCTTGAGGCATACCTATCTACTCTTTAAGTTATGGTCAACATAGTACTTGAATTTTATTCTGGACGCACGTCCCAGCACGTAACTTTCCATGCATTTGTTAACTCGACAATACCGAAGGCTCCTGTCCGAAGTTTCGGCGAATAAGATGAATCACCCAACACCTTGGGCAGAAACCGAGCAATACCGTTACTGGTGACAACAAGAACAACTTTATGTGTCTGTTTGGACAAATTTTGAATAAACTCTAGCCAATTTTGCCTAATTTCTTCGGGGAAAACATGCCAGCCAAGAACAGGGACACATGCTTCTTCCCAGGCTTGCAACGCCGCTTTTCCAACACGAGCCATCACTTCGGTTTCAGGCCTCCCGTCATCGTCGCCATAGTCAATTTCATCAAATATAGGATCAATAACATAAGGAATAGTGGGATAGGCAATCGCCGCAGTCTCTTGAGTACGCTTGAGGGAACTCACGAAAATGGCATCAATGACGGGATAGCGTTCTTTAAAAAAGTCTCCTAATAAAACAGCCTGCTGCCTACCGGATGGCGATAACGGCAAATCAGTACGCTTACCCACCCGCAATACCGTCTCTCCTGGATCAAAGGTGTTGCCATGACGAGCAATCAGCAATGTTACTTTTGGATACTCAACCATACTTTCTCTGCCCTTTGTAAATCTTCAGGAGTATCAACGCCAGAAATTGGCTCATAGGCATCATACGCAACCACCTCAACACGAACAGGCAATCCGTTTTCCAATAAACGCAATTGTTCTAATCCTTCGATCGTTTCATAATTGCTCTCTGGCAATCCAACAAATTGACGCAACGCAGACAATCGATACGCATATAAACCAATATGTTGATAAACGGGCGAAAACCGTTCTGACAATTTCAGCTTTTCTTCATGACGAATCGCTGGAATAATGTTTTTTGAAAACCACAAGGCTTGTTGCCGTGAATTCATCACCACGGTTGTCCCTGAAAACGGGGTAATTTTTTTATTTTCTCGTAAACGATGAAGCGCTGACCAACTCAACCGTACAGCAGGCGTTGCCACCGCGTATTCAGGAAAATCAACCAAAGCCTGGGCTATTTGCGCAACAACATGAGGTGGCGTAAAAGGCGCATCTCCTTGAAGATTAATAACCACGCTCGGCTCTATCTGGAGAACATCCAAGGCCGAAAGAACACGGTCAGAGCCGGTTGGACAAGAGACTGGCGTCATCACGGGTATCACGCCATGTAGAGTATCCGCATACTCAAAAATACGAGAATCTTCTGTCGCAACAATCACAGCCACCTGTTTAAAAGATCTCGCTGCACTGAGCGCGACATCACAAGTGTGCGCTAACATGGTTTTGTCGCCGATTTTCGCCAGCGGTTTACCCGGAAAACGACTGGATCCAAAACGAGCTGGAATAACAATTGCGATATCTACCGCCATGAGTATTTCCTCTTTTCTAAAATCAATAACAATAACAAATGGTTTCTGGCTTTGGCTATGTTATACTCGAAAAAATTTTGCTTATCATCCTGCTTTTTTCATGATGTCACTTGGCCTTGTCACACCTTACTCACAATCTTCTGAGACTTTTTTGCACAAACTTTCCGGCTGCGGTTACGCCTTACAGATCAGTGAGATTTTCAACCAAGAAAAAAAATCCCTCCTTGTTATTTGCAACACAATTCAGGAAGCACAACAACTTCTCGACGAACTCCCTTTTTTCTTAACCGAAAAAAATAAACAGTGGATATATTTTTTTCCATGACTGGGAAACCTTACCATACGATACATTTTCACCTCATCAAGACATTATTGCTGATCGCATTAAAATTCTTGGATTGATGTTGAAAAATCAGCTCGGCATCTACCTCATCACGACTGAAACACTGATGCAGCGATTAACACCGAAAGAACATCTTGCCTCACAGATATTTCTACTCGAATGTGGAAATACTATCGATCTAGAAAGCAAACGACAAGAGTTGATTACTTTAGGCTACCAGTGCGTCAACGAAGTGATTCGACAAGGCGAGTTCGCGATTCGCGGAGCGATTATAGATATATTTCCAAGCAATAGTGACGTACCTTATCGGATTGATTTATTTGATAATGACATCGACAGCATTCGCACTTTCTCCATTGATAACCAACGATCCATCGAAAAAATGGATCGTATCGAACTCCTGCCCGCAAAAGAATTTGCGTTGACCAGAGAAACCATCACACATTTTTCTGAAGAATGGGAAAAACTATTCAGTAAAAATAGCCTAGGGTGTTCCTTCTATCAATCTGTTCTTTCTGGCAAACCATTTGGAGGGATTGAATACTACATTCCTCTTCTTTTTACACACACCTCGTCGATATTTGACTATTTACATCCTCAGTTTTTATTCTCTACCCTCATCATTTACACGAAACTTTAGACAAACATAAACATAATATTGAGGAAAGGTATCAGCAAAAATCCCACGACATCACGCAACCCATTTTGCCACCCAATAGATTATGGTTGAGCGCGGAGGAGATTTTTGTCGCACTAAAAAAATGTGTTCGGTATAAGATTTTAGCGCCGGAACACAGCAAAAAAACCCTGCCGATGTTAGACAACGGCACGCTCAATATTCTTAACCAAGCGCACCTGAAAAATTATCGTATTCTAATCGCTGCAGAAAGTGCTGGCCGGAAAGACCTGATTAAAACACAGCTAAACAAACAAGGAAAACAAACCCACGATATTGCAACATGGGCCGATTTTTTATCCAGCCATAACAATTTATGTGTCACTATTGCACCGATCTGGATGGGTGTTGAACTAGAAAAAAACCAATTGGCTATTATTAGCGAATACGAATTAACCCATAAAAAAATTCAACAACGTAAAAAGAATCAACCTGATAACGCCCGTACTCCGCAACTGATTTATCACAGTGTTGCCGAATTGAATATTGGAGACCCAGTCGTTCACATAGAACATGGCATAGGACGTTATCTAGGATTACAGGTACTCACTATTGGTCAAATGACGAATGAATTCGTCGCGCTCGAGTATCAACACGGCAATAAATTATTTATCCCTGTGTCAAACCTACATTTAATTAGCCGATATAGCGCAGGCAATATTGAACAGGCGCCTTTACATACGCTAGGCAGTGATCAGTGGGGAAAAGCACGAAAAAAAGCAATGGAAAAAGCACATGATGCCGCAGCAGAACTTCTGTCCATCTATGCAAAACGCGAACTCTCTTCCACTGAACCGATGTTTATGGACAATGCTAACTACGAACAATTTTGTCAAGGCTTCCCTTTCGAAGAAACGCCTGATCAAGCCGAAGCTATCCGCGCTGTCTTACAGGACCTCCAATCAAAACGCCCAATGGATCGAGTGATTTGTGGTGATGTTGGTTTCGGTAAAACAGAAGTGGCGATGCGTGCAGCATTTATCGCGGTGATGAATCACCAACAAGTCGCTATTCTTGTTCCCACAACCCTCTTGGCGGAACAACATGGCGAAAACTTTAATAATCGCTTTTCCGCTTGGCCCGTGAAAGTCGCCGTACTATGCCGATTTAAAACCGAAAAAGAACAAAAAACTATCATCGATGAGCTAAAAACAGGAAAAATAGACATTGTCATTGGCACGCATAAATTGTTACAAGAAGATGTCCGTTTTCACGGCATCGGCTTACTCATTATTGATGAAGAACACCGTTTCGGGGTACGCCAAAAAGAAAAATTCAAAAAACTCAAAGCGAAAGTTAACATTCTCACCATGACGGCAACGCCCATCCCTCGCACATTAAACATGGCGATGTCAAAATTACGCGATTTTTCGATGATTGCGACACCACCGGCCAAACGTTTATCGATTAAAACATTTTTACATGAACGACAGACAACCATTATCACCGAAGCCATAGAACGTGAGCTACACCGAGGTGGACAAGTTTTCTTCTTACATAACAATGTCGCGACCATTGAACAGTGTGCTGAAGAATTAAAACGATTATTACCTCAAACCAGCATCCGTCTTGCGCACGGACAAATGTCCGAACGTGAATTAGAAACGATTATGGCTGATTTTTATCACCAACGTTTTAGTGTTTTGGTGTGCACAACGATCATTGAAACGGGTATTGATATTCCAACTGCCAATACCATTATTATGGACAGAGCCGATAAATTAGGGCTTGCACAACTCCATCAATTACGTGGCCGTGTGGGACGATCACACCACCAAGCCTATGCTTATTTACTCTATCCTTCGACTGAAAATTTAGGTGCGGATGCACAGAAACGGCTTGATGCCATTGCCTCACTCGGCGATCTCGGCGCTGGGTTTCAACTCGCTTCACATGACTTAGAAATTCGCGGAGCCGGTGAACTTCTGGGGGAAGAACAAAGTGGGCAAATACAAGAAGTTGGTTTTTCTTTGTATCTTGAACTGGTTGAAAAAGCGATTCATACCTTAAAAAACGGAGGAAAACCTCTAGACACTCTCAATTTTGGTAAAGAATATGACGTCGACATCGGTTTGCCTGCACTGATTCCAGAAAATTTTATGCCGGACGTGCATGCACGTTTAGCATTTTACCAACGCTTTTCAGACGCAAAAAGCAAATCTGACTTAGAACAACTGCATGTCGAAATCATCGATCGATTTGGTTTACTACCACCTACCCTAAAAAACCTGATCAGTACGCACGAAATAAAACTGGATTGTCAGAGGCTAGGAATTAAAAAATTATCGGCCAACAAGCATTTCATTAAAGTAGAGTTTTCTCTCTCGACGCCCATCAATCCAATGACACTGATTACGCTTGTTCAAAGCAAACCCAACCTGTATCAACTTCCTAATCCGCATTCTTTTAAAGCAAATATGGATGAACATGCGGATGAACAACGTGTTGAAAAAATTTACGCGCTCTTGAAGATGATCAAGAATTGATGCTACACTTTTCGTAGTATCATGGAAGAAGCAACATTATGTTTTTATTTAAAAATGATGAAATTATCGACCGGCTAAAAACCTATCCTATTTTTAGTCATTTTTCTTTTTTATCGCTCGAAAAATTGCTGGCAGAATCTGAATTAATTGATATGCCTCCCGCGTCTATTTTATTTGAAATACATGATCCTTCTGAACATATTTACTATATTATTGATGGGTATGTTGAACTATTTCCATCAAAAGTCTGCGATCATAAAATTGCTAGCGTCCGTAGCGGAAATTTGCTCGGAGAAACGAGTATTTTAGCCAATGAACCCCATTCTTTCACCGCTCGCACAAACAAAAAGAGTCAATTACTAAAAATTCCTAAGTCTGTTTTTTTAAAGTTTTTTGAAGAAGATCCTGAAGTATTGATGCAACTAACACAATTTGTCGCCAAACGTTTACGCCGAATGGTCATGGGACTCACAACAGAAAGCTACCCATTTAAAAACATTGTACTGTACAATACGGTACCTGAACTCTCACTAGAAAGCTTCAAATACTATTTTAAAGAACCTGCATTACAGGATAACACCCATATTTATGACAAAAAAAGCTTTATAGACTCTAAACTCGATATTTTACCGTTCTTATTTCAATCCGAAAATACCACGGGCATCAACCTCTTTTTCCTAGAACCCGATGACAGCACATGGAACCAACACATATTATTTCATGCGGAGTATATTTACCTTGTGGTCGCAGAAGAGACATGGGAACAATTACCTGATGAAATCCTAAATAAAGAAAGCGCATTATGTTGCGATATCGTTATTTGGCACAAAAATCCCCCTCCCTACAACAACACTCAAGAATTTTATGCGCGATATCCATTTAAACGTCATCATCATTTTCGTGATATTGCCAATCACTATCTTCGTTTATATCGCTATATGACAGGACAAGCGATAGGCCTAGTGATTGGCGCGGGAGGATTTAAAGGTTACGCGCACTACGGCATTATTAAGGCGATATTAGAATCTGATATACCTATTGACTGCATAGGAGGTTGTAGTTTTGGCGCAGCGATTGGCGCGGCTTTAGCAGAAAATTTTGAATGGGAAGCATTTAAAACCATCTATGAAAATTCTATCGGACAGCTAAAAAATAAAAAACGATATAAATTGCCTTTTACGATACCGATCACTTCTTTATTAAGCGGTGAAATTGCAACAAGCATGTTACAGAATGTCTATCAAGATCGATACATCGACGATATTCCCATTAATTTTTTTGTGTCACCGCTAATCTTTCAACACGCGAAAAAGAAATAAAAAAATCAGGAAAAATATGGGAATGGCTACGAGCCAGTTTATCTCTCCCCGGGATATTTCCTCCGCTAGAAAAAGAGGGAAATATTTACGTTGACGGCGCTGTTTGTACCTCCTTACCCGTACTCGATATGCGTCAATACTTAAATGATTCAGGAAAAGTCATTAGTTTAGATGTCCGCTCTCGAGAACTGTTAAAAGATAGACATAAATATTCTTTCCCCCCCGTTCTACCTTTTAAGGATGTATTAGCGTATAAACTCGGCTTCTCTAAGAAAAAATTATCCTTACCCAGCATATTTGATATATTGCTGGAATCCTCATCGATTGAACAATATCAGTATGACACTCAGGGGTTAAAAAAAGCAGATCTCGTGATCACAGCGGACACATCATCACTCAGTTTTTCTAATCCTTCTATTGGAGACCCACAAAGCCTTATTGCCTATACCTACGCCAAAGAAAAATTGAAAGAATACAGCGTGACGTTCAAACGGTGGATAAAAACTCAATAATTCTAAAAAAACTCCAAAAAAAACTTGTGATTTTTAAAAAATAAAGTATCATTTTCAGCTCTTTTTGACGTTAAGCGTTGACTTGGGTCGTTAGCTCAGTTGGTAGAGCAGCGGACTTTTAATCCGTTGGTCCCGCGTTCGAGTCGCGGACGACCCACCAAGTTTTTTCCATTTTAAAAAAACAATAAATCTTCTATAATCTTGCGAATTTCTTGACTAAGGACAACAATCTGATGGCAACCTACAGTACTAATGAATTTAAAAACGGCATGAAAATTATGCTGGATGGCTCTCCATACAATATTTTAGAGGTAGAGTTTGTTAAGCCTGGAAAAGGTCAAGCCTTTACTCGCGTAAAGGTAAAGAACCTTAAAACCGATCGGGTTATTGAACGTACTTTCAAAGCCAACGATACCGTCGAAGCCGCCAATATTGTCGAAACAGAAGCGCAATATCTTTATTCTGATGGCGATCAATGGCACTTTATGTCGCAAGAATCTTTTGAACAGTACGCGGTGGGAAAAGCACCTGCAAGCCAAGCTATACAATGGCTAAAAGAAGAGGATATTTGTACCCTATTATTATGGGACAATGACGTCATTAGCGTTACTCCACCAAATTTTGTCATTTTAGCGGTGACTGATACAGATCCTGGCTTAAGAGGCGATACATCAGGAGGCGGCGGAAAACCAGCAACCTTAGAAACAGGGGCTGTGGTCCGAGTGCCGCTATTCATCAACATCGGAGATATTTTAAAGGTTGACACTCGCTCTGGGGAATATGTCTCAAGAGCATAGTATGAGCACTCACTGGCGACCTTCCGCGTCGATAGACGCGTTAAAAGCACGTTCGAGAATTATCACTCAACTTCGTTCTTTTTTTAATCAACGAAAAATTCTGGAAGTCGATACCCCGCTGATGTGCGCCGCCGGCACAACCGATGTTTATCTTGACAGCATGGTAATAACATCAAGCAAGAATAGCGACGATGACATCAGATACCTACAGACCTCGCCAGAATTTTGTATGAAGCGATTACTGACGGCGGGCATAGGTGACTGCTATCAAATCTGTAAAGCATTTCGCAGAGATGAAATAGGAAAATATCATAATCCAGAATTTACACTTCTCGAATGGTATCGAATTAACTGTGATCATCACCAGTTAATGGATGAGATGGATGCCCTACTACAATACATTCTAAAATCTCAACCCGCTAAACGCATCAGCTATCGCGATTTATTTTTGGAGTATCTCGGTATTGATCCGCACAAACTGTCTATAAAACAATTAATAAAAGTCGATCCTGATGTATGCAAAGCATTAAATCCTCTCACCGATACAAAAGATGACTATCTGATGCTCCTACTTTCTCAACACATCGAGCCAACACTCGGTCTCGATCGTCCTTGTTTTATTTATGACTACCCCGCTAGCCAAGCGGCACTATCGAAAATTCGCGATAAAAAAATATGCCGAACGTTTTGAGGTATATATTCATGGAGTTGAACTAGCCAATGGTTTTCACGAATTACAACAAGCCAACGAGCAACTGAGACGTTTTCAAGAAGACAATAAAAAACGCAAAATACTGAACAAACCAACCGTTCAGATTGATTATGCGCTGATCAATGCCTTGGAACACGGACTACCAAATTGTGCGGGTGTCGCGCTTGGCGTAGATCGACTCATCATGATCGCACTGGAAAAAGAAAAGCTCAGCGATGTACTGAGCTTTTCTGCTGACAACTGTTAAACGGTTGTGCTTATTTAATTCGCGTAATACGACGTAACATCCACCAACATAATCCAACGGTTGCAATGACACCGAGCACATCAGCGGTCGGCGTAAAATCAGGACCAACCAAACTCCAAGCATCAGAACTTTTCTTAATCGCAAACGGAATGGCAAGAAGAACCCCAACCAACGCCGAACCAGCCACCAAACCGCAAGCCAATGTCAGGCCTCGATGTTGACCCGTCGCTATGACTGCGCCGATTTCCGCATTATCTTTTTCATGACGTTTCGCTAATTTATTGAATCGACGATTCACCAAATGCTGAACGATACCACCGAACAAGACAGGAACTGTCGCGCTAAAGGGTAAATAAATACCTAAGCCAACCGCCAATACTGGCAAACGCATATTATAACGTTTTAAAAACTCATCCATCAAAATAGTGAAAAACGCAATAATACAACCGGTAATGATCATTGCCCAAGGAAGATTATGCGTAAACGTTCCTGTTGCAACGGCCGCAATTAAGCCTGCTTGAGGCGCAGGCAACATTTGTTTCACGTCCATCCCTGGATGCGGGAAAACACCGGCCATGCCATAGGCATGAAATAAAAGACTTAACACTAAAGGGATAATCATTGCAGAAACACAAACCCCAACCAACAACATAAACTGCTGCTTCCAAGGAGTCGCTCCAACAATCTGACCCACTTTCATGTCTTGAATCGTTTCATTGGCAATCACAACCGCCGCACTAATAATTGCCGTAATAAAAACGGCATATCCGGCCGCAGACAATTCGGCTTGTGTCACTTTTCCTAAAAAGTCAATATCAATACCAAATACCGCTAATAACAATAATGCGAGTAGCAATAAAACTGAAATATTCAAACCAGAACCAGGACTATTGGTTGAACCAATCAATCCAGCGAAATAGGCCGAAATAGAAGAAAAAGCAAACCCAACAACCAATATATAAACGATCGTCAAGATGGCAACAGTCCATCGTATGCCGTTAGAAATTGGTAAAATGCCAGGGTTGAGCAATGCATAAGCAAAAACAAACGTTGGAACCATAAGCAATACTAATAACCAAATAACGGTGGTGAGTGGAATATCACGCTCCGTACGAGGCAACCCGCCTGCTCCATGCAAACGGATATGACGAATAGAATCCCAAGATGTTTTTAAACTCCGTAAAACGGGTTTCATTAAACAAATTAATGTCCATAATCCACCAACCAACATCGTACCAACCCCCATATAACGGATATGGTGAGTCCACAGCATGTGCGCAGATTCCATCGGTTGTGTGATATCAGGAATACCATAAATCTGTGTTAAAATAGGCACACCGATCAACCATCCAATAACCACCCCAACAAACATACTAACGCCAACATTCATACCAACGATATAACCTGCCGCAATCAGTGCCGGTGAAAATCCAAAACCTATACCAAACAAGGTGTTTTTTATTTTCCACCAATATTCAACCGCATCCGAACATAAGCGAAAACCCGTTTGAAATAAGGTAATCAATGCTCCGATAATTCCACCTTTAACCAACATCCCCAAATCAGCAGAATCCTCAGACACACTCGCCTTTAGTACGTTTCCAATAGCCACCCCTTCGGGGAAACGAAGCTCAGGACTATTAATCAGTGCACGACGAATCGGAATAGAATATAGCACGCCTAAGAGGCCCCCAATTAAACCAACAATCACTGTTTCCCAGTAATTAAAGTCATTCCAAAAACCTAAAATCAATAAGGCTGGAACAACAAACGCTAAACCTGCCGTTAACCCTTCACCCGCGGAGGCCGCTGTTTGTACAATCGTACTTTCAAGCAGATTATTGCGCCTGAACATACGCAAAACACCTAACGAGATCACGGCGGCTGGTATAGATGCCGAAACTGTGACGCCTACTTTTAGTCCGAGAAAAGCATTTGCCGCGGCAAGAACTAACGTTAATATGATAGACAAAAGAAAAGACTTTATCGTAATTTCTGGCACCCTCTTAGAGGCCGGGATCAGTGGCTCAATCGTGTTAGACATTACTATTACCTTGTAATTCGATAAAAAAGATCTCGATTGTACCGGATTATTCTCTGCCAAGCTAGTGAAATTCTACATACGATTTAAGAGACTAACCTTTAACCTTTGACAGTTTTAAAACACAGCCCTATAATCTCGAGAGAGTAGGCAAAAAATAACCACTGCTCCACCCAATGGATTCTGTGAGTTGTTTTGTAATAGGTGGTAATTTTGATTAAAATTTTAGTTGTTGATGATCTTGATTTAATTCGAGTCGGGGTCAGGAGTTTGCTTGATTCTGTGTCTGGCCTAAAAATCTTGGCGAAGCTGAAAATGGTGAGCAAGCCATCCTCATGTCGAAAAAACTGAATCCAGATGTCGTGCTTATGGATTTACAGATGCCTGGCATTGGCGGTCTGGAAGCGACAAAAAAAACTAGCTCACTACTGTCCTGAGACTAAAGTCATTGTGTTAACCGTCTGTGAAGAAGAACCATTTCCTACCCGACTGATTCAAGCGGGCGCTATGGGCTACGTCAACAAAGGCTGTGGAAAAGAAGAAATGTTGCAAGCTATCCGCGTTGTTCACAGTGGCCAACGTTATATCAGCCCTAAAATTGCTCAAAAAAATTGCCTTGCAAAATCTTACTCAAGGACAAAAATCTCCATTAGAATTGCTTTCCGAGCGTGAACTGCAAATTATGATCATGATCACTAATGGTCAAAAAGCCACTGAAATTGCAGATATTTTATGTATTAGCCCAAAAACGGTCAATAGCTACCGCTATCGGATTTTTGAAAAACTGAATATCAATAGCGATGTTGAATTAGCGCGACTTGCTCTACGGTTAGGTTTGGTTGAAGATCAACGCGAACAATAGTATGCAAACGATCGATTTTGACTTTGAGCTACCCCCTCATTTGATTGCCCAGTATCCAACACCAGAACGAACCGACAGCAGACTGCTCTGCCTTAACAAAATCACTGGAAATATAAACGATAGGTATTTTCACCAACTACCCGATTTGTTGAATGAAAATGATCTTTTAGTGATGAATAATTCAAAAGTGATTCCAGCCCGTGTTTACGGACAAAAAGATTCCGGTGGAAAAGTCGAAATGCTGATAGAACGAATAACGACTAGGAATACCGCTCTCGCACACTTACGAGCGAGCAAAGCCCTACACGTAGGCCGCCAGCTCTTCATGGGGAAACAAGGCACCTGTTTTACTATTGTAGACAAAAAGATCACTTATATACTGTCGAAAAAAACGAAACGCATCCGAGTTTGTTAGCGTGGTTACATGATTATGGGCACATTCCTCTTCCGCCCTATATGACACGCTCGGAAGAATCATCCGATATCGACCGTTATCAAACAGTTTATGCAAAAACGGCAGGTTCTGTCGCTGCGCCTACAGCAGGATTACATTTTGATGAAAACTTGTTAAAAAAAAATTCGGGATAAACGGATTGATATCGCCTATGTCACCCTCCATGTTGGGTCAGGAACCTTTCAGCCCGTACGCGTTAAAAGTATTCAAGAACACCAAATGCATAAAGAACGCTACTCATTACCGGAAGAGACATGCCGTGCGATTCACGCCTGTCGACAACGTGGTGGCCGCGTCATCGCGGTAGGGACCACAACAGTCAGAGCATTAGAAAGCGCTGAACGCTCAATAGGCATAACACCCACCTCTTCAATAGAAGAAGACACCAATATTTTTCTCTACCCAGGCGCTGAGTTTAAAGTGGTTGATGCTATGATCACAAACTTTCACCTCCCAAAGTCAACCTTACTCATGCTGGTCAGTGCATTTTCCACCCAAAAAAATATTATGGCGGCGTATCAACATGCGATTGCCGAGCATTACCGTTTTTTTAGCTATGGCGATGCCATGTTTATTTCGGCATAATAAGCTATCTTTAATTCATAATAAGCTCTAAACATTCATGAATAATAAAACGCTGGTTTCTCTGACGGTTGCTATCCTCAGTGTACTTATTTTTGTGGGCTTGGTCTTTTATAAAGTAGAGCACGTTGAGCCTATGCCCGCCGTTACCATTGATATCTCGAACCAGCCAAAAATAGGATCTGGCAATATCGTGATGGTTGCATTTGAAGATATGAAATGCACAAACTGTAAGGTTTACAACGACAAACTGTATTCTTATATTAAATCAGCGTATGTCGACACAAAAAAAGCGACTTATGTCGTCATTCCTCTCGCCTTCTTGCCCAACTCCGCGCCTGCCGGCAATGCAGCCTTGTGCGTTTTTCACCAATCACCCGCTTTATTTTTTGACTACATTGATCACCTATATCGTCATCAACCCGATGAAGCTTTAGATTGGGCAACATCAGATATTCTATTGAATTTTGCAGAACATGTGACAGGAATTAACCTGGGATCACTACAGGAATGCATGGAACAGCATCAGTATTACACACAATTACAACAAAACTTATCCCTTGCCAGCCACATCATGGGAGATACTGTTCAAACACCTTCCCTCTATATTAACGGTCGTATTGTTTCTCCCCTGACCAAAGAAGAAATTGATCGAATGGTCGCTGAGTCTAGGAATCTCGAGTGAAGAAAACTGCCCTTATTGTTATTAATTTAGGAACACCCCAAGCGCCTTCATCTTCTGCTATTCGAACATTTCTACGTAAGTTTTTATCGGATAAACGCGTTGTTAAACTACCGAGATGGTTCTGGTTACCGATTTTATATGGTTTGATCCTCCCCTTTCGCCCTAAAAAACTCGTTTCGGCATACCAAGCAATCTGGACCACAGAAGGATCGCCACTCGAAAGCGGCATGAAGAATTTGGTGCATCGAATTCAACGACCACCTTATGAGGTTAGGTATGCGATGAGTTATAGTCAACCGTCGCTCTCTTCCGTCATAAAAAAATGTGTTATGGATACTTCCTATCATCGAATAATTCTCATACCTCTATACCCCCAATATACCAGCTCGACAACAGGCGCCGTCTTCGACGAGATTTCCAAAAACTTACAACAAAATCGTTGGATACCTAATCTTTCATTTATTCACAGTTATTATGATCACCCGCTTTACATCTGTGCACTGGCCCATAGTGTAAAAGAATTTTGGGATAAAAACCCGAAACCGCAAAGGCTGATCATGTCTTTTCACGGCATCCCACAACGCGAGGTCGACAAAGGTGACCCATATGCCATTCATTGCCAAACGACAGCAGAAAAACTCGCTCACGCACTAGGCCTAGAAAAGCATGAATGGATGTTAGTATACCAATCCAGATTTGGAAAAGCGCCATGGTTGCAGCCATATTGTGACAAAACACTACAAAGCCTACCACCGCAAGGAATCACTCACGTGCATATTATCTGCCCAGGTTTTGCTATGGACTGTTTGGAAACACTCGAAGAAATCGCTGTCACCAATAAAAAACAATTTTTACAGGCAGGCGGAAAATCATACGATTATATTCCAGCACTAAATGCCAGCGAACAACAATGTCAACTGATCACAGCTTTGATTGAGGATACGCTCGCATGAGCCACCAGGTGTTTAAAAATCCTCGTCAAGAAAAACGCATTATTAACCAACGCGTGATTATCGCGAGCAGTCTTGTTTTATGCTTGATTATTGTGTTACTGATACGATTAGCATACTTACAAATCTTGAAACACCACTACTATAGCGACCTTGCCAAAGACAATCGTGTCGAAATATTACCCATTTCACCGGTGAGAGGATTAATTTATGACCGACATGGCGTATTATTAGCACGCAACATCCCTGTGTTTAGTTTAGAAATAACGCCTAGTGCTGTCGATAATTTAAAAAAAAACCGTTGATGATCTCGTCAAACTTTTAGATCTTTCCGAAAAAGAAATACGTTTATTTTATAGAACCGCACATCAGCAACCAGCATTCCAAAGTGCCCCCATCATTTTAAAGCTCAGCGAAAAACAAATGAGTCTTTTTTCGGTCAATCATTATCGATTTCCAGGCGTTGAAATCAAAGCACGTTTATTACGCGACTATCCATTCAATAGCGAATTTTCCCACGTTTTAGGCTATGTGGGCAGAGTGAATCCTAGCGAACGACAAACTTTAGATTCTGAACAATATCGTGCGAATGATGACATCGGAAAAACAAATATTGAATCCTATTATGAAAAAGATTTGCACGGTAAAGTTGGATATAAACACATTGAGATTGACGCCAGTGGCAATATGATTAAAACATTAAACGTCATCCCTGCCGTGCCAGGAAAAAATTTATATCTTACCCTTGATGAGCACTTACAATCGATTGCCATCACAACGTTTGGAAAGTTTCACGGTGCAATGATTGCACTAGATCCGAATAATGGCGAAATTTTGGCGATGGTCAGCACGCCTAGTTTTGATCCTAATCTTTTTGTACAGGGAATACTACAAACGGATTATGATGCATTAATCAAAAATCCTGCCCACCCCATGTATAATCGAGCATTAAATGGTCTATACCCTCCTGGATCAACCATCAAACCTTTTCTTGGCGTTGCTGCACTCGGTGAGAATATCGTCACATCAACAGACCGCATATTTGATCCAGGATATTTTGCGCTAAAAAACTCGACACATGTATTTCATGACTGGAATCACAAAGGGCACGGCTGGGTCAATTTACATCGCGCCATCGTTGTATCATGTGACACCTATTTTTATTGGTTATCCCTACAAATGAGAATTAGCGGTATTTACAAAGCACTGAGTGATTTTGGACTTGGGAAAAAAACGGGCATTGATTTGCCTAAAGAACCTGAAGGAATAGCGCCGAACTCACTATGGAAAGAAAAGCATTCAGGACAAGCATGGTACCCTGGGGATACACTCAATACCAGCATTGGCCAAGGTTTTACTCAAGTGAGTCCCCTACAACTTGCGGTAGCGACAGCATCACTCGCCATGCGAGGCACCGGATATCAACCACATTTATTATACCGTACAGAAGATATCGCTAGCTCAACGAGTACTTTATTCACAAACAAAATGACGACACAGATCCACTATCAACAAAATGACATAGCATTTTCTGAAATTATTGATGCCATGCAAGACGTGATTCGCTCTCCCGAAGGGACTGGCGGAAGATTCGGAAAAAATGCAACCTATTCCGTCGCTGCAAAAACCGGTACCGCTCAAGTCTACTCCATCAAAGATAATACGAATATGTCATCACTAGAGACCTTACGAGATCATGGATTATTTATTGCGTTTGCGCCAGTCGACCAACCAAAAATTGTTGTCGTTGTCGTGGCAGAACACACAGGGGAAGTTGCCCCTATTGTTGCTCGGCATGTCATGGATGCTTTTTTCTCAGAAAAAAAGATTGGAAATGTGAAATGAAAAAAATAATCAACTAAAAATCACATGGTGGGAAAAAATTCACCTCGATAAATCTTTATTATTGGGACTACTCTGTGTGTCATGTTTTGGCTTTATTGTGTTATATAGCGCCGGCAATGAAAGTTTTTCTTTAGTCAAACAGCAAATGCTACATATACTTGTTGCCCTCTGTGTCATGACAATATTTGCACAAATACCGCCTTATACCTATGAACGCTGGGCGATAGTGATTTATGTGATGGGAATCTTATTACTGCTTTCAGTCCTCATCATAGGCGAGACAAATAAGGGCGCTCAACGCTGGCTAGGGGCCGGTGCTTTTCGCTTTCAACCCTCCGAAATATTAAAATTAGCGATACCCTTAATCCTAAGCTACTTACTCTCTCGTCCACCACTTCCGCCCAACACGAAAAAATCACTACTCTGCCTCCTCATTCTTGGATTTCCTGTGATCTTGACCGCTAAACAACCTGATCTTGGCACGGCCATTTTACTCGCTGGAACAGGGTTTTTTACGCTATTTCTTGCCGGATTACCTTGGCGTTTTATTTTTTTTACTACGTTTACATGTATTAGTTCACTACCGTTTTTATGGTACGGCATGCATAATTATCAGCGGTCTCGCGTACTGACTTTTTTAAACCCAGAACAAGATCCCCTGGGAAAGGGATACCATATTATCCAATCAAAAATCGCCTTAGGCTCTGGAGGAGGATTCGGGACGGGATGGCTGCAAGGACCTCAATCGCATTTACGTTTTTTACCTGAACATACCACTGACTTTATTTTTTCTGTCTGTGGAGAAGAGTTTGGTTTTCTTGGATGTTTTGTGCTGATCAGTTTGTATATTGCCATTTTATACCGTTGTTCTTATATTACTCTGCATGCACAGGATTCATTTTCACGGCTACTTGCCGGCAGCCTCAGTTTTATGTTTTTTCTTTCTTTTTTTATCAACATCGGAATGGTGAGCGGAATATTACCTGTGGTTGGCGTACCATTACCCTTAATCAGTTACGGAGGAACATCGTTAGTGACGATACTGGCCAGTTTTGGTATCCTCATGTCTATTCAAACGCATAGAAAATTAGTGGGAAGCTAACAGACATGATCACACGCCTATTATGTATCGGTATATTAGCCTTGTTTTCTTCGATAACTTACGCGGATGCTGATCTACTAAAAAAACCAGAGGTACAACAGTTTATTGATGACTTAGTGACTCATCAGCATTTTAAACGAGATACGTTGGAATCTGTTTTTCTAGACGTTAAACCCATGCCAGAAGTCGTGCACCACATGAAGCACCCTGCTGAAGCGTTTCCATGGGATGCTTACCAACGTATTTTTGTCACGCCACGACGCATAGAAAAAGGGGCCGCTTTTGCTATAACACACAATATAGCATTAAACCAAGATTGAAAAAAAATATCATATTCCTTCGGACATTATCGTCGCTATTCTTGGAGTAGAATCTAACTATGGCACACACACAATGAAATACCGTGCTATTGATGCTTTAACACATTTAGCATTCAATTATCCCGAACGCCAACCCTTTTTTATTGCACAGTTAACCGCTTTCTTAGAGCTAACACGACAATATCATTTAAACATTAATGACATTTATGGCTCTTATGCGGGTGCTATAGGGCCCGCGCAGTTTATGCCAGACAGCATTTTACGTTATGCCATTATTAACAACTCTACCATCAACTTAAATGACCCGGCGAATTGGCTAGAAAGCATCGCTAATTTTTTCTCAAAAAAAGGTTGGAAAGAAAATCACCCTATCGTGACGCCGATTGCTTGCCCAAAGAACACTCCAAGGGGTATTGTACCAAATTCAGTTAAGCATTTTTATACGCCAGAAGAACTAAAAGAAGCTCAGATTTCTGACCATGCTGAAGAAAATGCGATGTTTCTTGAGTTCAACTCACACACAGGACGACAGTGCTGGTTGGCTTATCACAATTTTTCTGTCATTATGCGGTATAATACTAGCCCTCTTTATGCGATGGCCGTTGTGCAACTGAGTGAAAAATTATCTTCTTCGTTTGGGAAAATTTAAAGAATAAAGAAATTTTATTGAAATGGACAAATAAAGATGACATACCAACTTCTCCCTGAATGGCATACACAAAAGGCAGTGGTCATAACCTGGCCACATCAATATTCTGGATGGAAACACATCCTGAATCAAGCGGAAGATTGTTTTTTTCGTTTGGCATCTGCGATTGCAACATACCAACGTCTTTTGATTATCTGCTTTAACCCAGAACACCAACAAAAAATACGCAAACAACTCAAATATCTCCCACAAGGAAATATCGATTTTATTAATATTCAGACCAATGATACATGGATCCGTGATTACGGCCCTCTAACCGCCAGCTTAAATGATCAACGTGTTTGGTTAGATTTTAACTTCAATGCCTGGGGAAATAAATTTGGATCACACTTAGATAATAGAGTCAATGCAAGCCTCATTCATCACGAATGGTTTCGTGATGACTACTCACTCCATCCCGTCCCTTATACGTTAGAAGGTGGTGCCGTTGAAGTTAATGGAACGGGATATTTTTTAGCACATCCTCGGTCATTGATAATCCAAACCGACATAATACGCTATCTATCAATACGATTACCGAAACCTATTTCGGATGCTCAAAGACGAATATTCTACGTCATGGTCATTTGTCTGGTGATGATACCGATGGACACATTGATACATTAGTCCGATTTTTTAATGAAAACAGCTTGTTGTATTGCGCTTGCCGCGACGCAAACGATGAACACTTTGAACCCCTCAAAAAAATGCATGAAGAATTAAAAAACACGTCATTTAATCTCGTTGAATTGCCTATCCCTGATGCACGATATGATGCTTATGGCGAACGCTTACCAGGAACATATGCAAATTTCTTGATTGGTAATGGCGCTGTTTACGTTCCTATCTATAACTCTGTGAAAGATGCTGAAGCTCTTGATACCATTCAGCAGTGCTTTCCTCAATATAAAATTATTGGAATTGACTGCAACGTATTAATTATTCAACGCGGTAGTTTACATTGCTCTACCATGCAGATACCTATATAAAGACTCTAAAAGCGTATTCTTATAATTATAAACAACCGCATAGTCTCTTAGTTCGCAGCACTACTCCTTATGACGAGATAATTACAGAAATGAGGGAATGGATTTTTTTATTAGCCACCTAATTTTTTCACAGTATTCAGCATATTGTTTTTGGCCAAGTATTTTAGTCGTCCGAAAAAACCTAGTTCTTCTTGAGAATCTTCAGGTGTTGCAAAATCAAGCTCCTGATACATATCAGCATCGATACACGTTTTAATACGTTGAGACAATTCAAAAGCATGACAACGATTTGATTGTTCATAAAGCGCTGAAAAAATCTCCGGAAATAATTCGTTGTGGCCATAACGTTCATAATTATTAAAAATTTTTTCTAGCATTTGAGCATCAGCATATTCTATCCAATCGCTTGGAATAAGAAAATAGCCGTCTTTATCAAACAGTGCGAGAACAGCTGAAAATTCAAGAGCTTCACATTGTTTAACCTTTAACCCTAATGCTTGATTAAATATTCCATTGGGTTGGGCTGCGAGTAAACATAAATAGCTGAACGCCTTATCTTCTAAACATCGTGAAAATGTTTTCACGATTAAACCAAACATCTTGGTTTGTATGCATTGCATAATTCATCATATGATCGAATGAAGAAATATTTCCTTTAGCAAGAAGCATATACAGTGCTGTTTCTTCAGTAAACGAAATTAAATTTATTGTTGATTGAATCATCTGTTTTCTTTCACTATCTTTAATAAAAAGATCGTGATTATTTTATCGATAATGTTAGCAACTTGATTAATTGCCCTACTTGGTTTAAAACTAGATTCTTTGTGTTCAGATTCTTTATCAAGAATTCCAGCCAATTCTCTATCAACATTATTCAAATAGTCTGTGATTTCGTTTTTATCCATTGTTATAAATGATTGTATAGAGAAATCTTTCGTAAGCATGCTGTGTAAATACTTTGCTATGTCATTTTTTATACGATTAGTTTTATTATCGGTCTCAAATTTATTTTCATTATTGCTGCTGCTAGAAAAGTATTCTTTCTCTATTTCATATCTATCTAACTCCGTCCTGATAATATAATTTATAAATTTATTTTCTTCGTCGCAATAATTTTTCCCTAATGGATCTGCAATAAAATTAACTACCTTGTTAGTTTTCATCCGTTTTTCAAAAAAATCAATAAAATCAATTGTTTCTGACTCTGGTGTAATTCGCGATTGGGAAAAATCATGAGCTAACTTTTCTATTTCTGCTTTATGCTGAAAGACCGTGGAAAAATCTTTTGCATATTCAAACATAACGATGTGTGGCACTGATATTTCTTTTGTCATTTCATTATCTATTGATATTTTTTGAGCGTCCTCGTCGACTGTGACCGCAACACTTATATCGCCAACCATGTATGGTGAGTCTACAACCAGTTCTACTGATTCCTGCTGAGAGCAGTAATCTATAATAAAATTGGTTATAAATGAGTGTATTTGTTTTTCTTGCAGAGTATTTTTTTCCTCCTCAAACTTTTTCATAAGTAATATTTTGCATTTTTTCCACTCATCTCTTAGATTAACTTTTAATTCAATCAGATTCCGTATAGCACCAAACAGGCTTACGATATTGATAATTGCTTTTTTGTAATGAATCTGACGCTGAAAATAAATATCATTCGCGCTAAATTTTTTTTTGAGCTTGTATTATGTAATTTGGGTGACGTTGGATCGATAACAAATCATTAAAATCGGTAACAATATCGCTATCAACAGGATCTGATGGCAATAACGCCAAATAATCATAAAAAATGCGATTTATGCTTTCTTCTCGTGAAGGCGAGTATGAGTTTATAAACATTAGTTTCCTCGCTTAAAATTTTTTTAAATTTAGTATAGATCATCATTTCTAAAAAACAATATATCATTTGGCGGAACACATCCTGGAAAATACCGTATTCTCTAAATTAAATATGCGCCACCTGATTGACCACTATTTTTAATTGACTACCTTCTAGTGTGACCATTACATCACCCCCGTCAACAAGATCACCAAAAAGCAGATCTTCCGCCAAGGGTTGTTTTATTTTTTCTTGAATAAGACGTGCCATCGGTCGTGCACCCATCAAGGCATCATAACCATGCTGCGCCAGCCACTGACGCGCATCAATATCCACAGAAAAATCAACGCCTTTTCGTTTCAATAAATGAGCGAGCTCATTTAAAAACTTATCGACGACATGTTGAATGGTCATATGATTGAGGGGATGAAACTGAATAACCGCGTCCAAACGATTTCTAAATTCTGGTGAAAAGGATTGATTAATCACAAGCATTTGATCACTACGATGATCCTGCTTCGCAAATCCCATCGAATGACGTTCAAACGCTTGTGCGCCACTATTAGAGGTCATAATAATAATGACATGACGGAAATCGGCTTCACGACCATTGTTATCGGTTAAAACGCCTCTGTCCATCACCTGCAATAAAATATTAAAAATATCAGGATGTGCTTTCTCAATTTCATCCAATAATAACACACAGTGAGGCGTCTGATGCACCATTTCTGTGAGCAAGCCCGATTGTTCATAACCGACATAGCCAGGAGGAGCGCCAATCAATCGCGAAACAGAATGCCTTTCCATATATTCAGACATGTCAAAACGCAATAATTTTATTCCTAACTGTTCTGCAAGTTGTTTGGCAACTTCAGTTTTACCAACACCAGTTGGCCCAGCAAATAAAAATGAACCGATCGGTTTAGTGTCATCACGAAGACCTGAACGTGATAGCTTAATCGCTGAGCCTAATACATCAATAGCCGCGTCTTGACCAAAAACAAGCGACTTTAAATTTGAAACTAAATGTTTTAATTGGCTTCTATCCGATGATGATATTTTCTTCTCTGGAATATGAGCAATTTTAGCAATAACACGCTCAATATCTTCTGCGGTAATCATTTTTTTTACGCTTTGATTCTGGCAACAATTGCTGAAAGGCACCCGCTTCATCGACGACATCAATTGCTTTATCCGGCAAGTGCCGATCAGTGATATATTTATCCGACAGTTCTACTGCAACTTCTAACGCTTTCAGGCTATAACGCACCTGATGATGCGCCTCCAACTTATTTTTTAATCCATGAAGAATTTCAATTGTTTCACTAACTGTAGGTTCGCTAATATCTATTTTTTGAAAACGTCGAGCAAGCGCGTGATCCTTTTCAAAAATATTTCGATATTCTTGGTAGGTCGTTGCACCGATACACGTAATTTCGCCTGAGGCAAGTAAAGGTTTTAGTAAATTTGATACATCCATCATCCCACCTGAGGAAGCTCCTGCACCAATAATCGTATGAATTTCATCAATGAATAAAATAGATTTTTTTGCTGATTCAAATGACGTAAAACAGTTTTTAACCGCTTTTCAAAATCACCACGATATTTTGTCCCTGCTAATAAAGCACCAAGATCAAGAAGATAAACAACACTGTCTTCTAACAGTGGTGGCACACGATGATCTACAATCATTTTAGCCAAGCCTTCTGCAATCGCCGTTTTACCAACACCCGCCTCACCCACGAATAATGGATTATTTTTTCTTCTGCGTGATAATACTTGAATCGTCCGCTGAATTTCTTGCTGTCGTCCAACGAGTGGATCAATGTTTCCTCGCATCGCACGAACATTTAAATTAACGGTAAAACGTTCCAGCGGTGTTTTTTGTTCTTCTTCAGCCTCTAAATCATTTTCATTCATCGATGCTAATGTAGGATTTTTAAAGGAAATGGGTGATTTTTTAGCTTGATTTTTAACCGAGGACAATTCACTCAGCGCATCTTCGATCGTCAATGCTGTATCATTTTTATTGATATATGACACAAGCAACGTACGCGAAACACTGTGTTTTTTAAAAACTTCAATCACCGGATTATCTTGTTCACTAAACAGTGCGATTAAAACATTAGCGCCGGTAACTTCTTTTTTACCTGCCGATTGGACTTGAAAAACAGCACGCTGAAGAACACGTTGAAACGCCAATGTTGGTTGAGTTTCATGCTCAATATTTTTCTGCGAGATCGGTTTGACAATCTGCTGTAAACAGATTGAAAGATGTGCGCGCAAGGCATCTACATCAACACGGCAGCTTTTTAAGGCATTGATTGCTGATGTATTATCAAGCAATGCTAAAGCAAGATGCTCCAAACCCATAAACTCATGCCGTTCAACATAAGCAGAATCATAAGCACGGTTTAGTGTGTTTTCCAACTCTTTATTTAGCATTTTTTGCATCCTTTTTATTTTCCTTATTCTTTTCTTATAGACAAAAATTTGAAAAATTTCTTCTACAAATCAAAAATAAAATAAAAAACAATGAAAACAGTGAAAAAAATAAACAGATTACTCATCGAAGTATAGTTTTTTCAACGTTAGTACACAGTTTTGCGCTTTGTGTTACAATCAAACGGATATCAAAAAACAATCTCTTACTAATATTTTTAAACTAGAAAGGCTATGAATAGCCTTATTGCGGGCGCCTCTGGATTGGTTGGCAAACTTCTAATCTCTCATTTAAGAGAATCTAATCACCTGTCGGTGGTTGGTCGAACACTGGAAAAGCTAAATAATATTTTCTCATCGGATTAGCCAATCATCGTTCGTTTACCACGCACGTAAGCTCACTTGGCGTAAAAAATTCAGCCACAAACCTCAATTGTAGTGCCTCGACAACTGTAACTAATTGATTGTAATAAACTTTCAAAGTTTGCTTTCCGAAGTCGAGAAATGCCAGCAATTTATCGCATTTTCATCCGTGTAGGTCTTCTCAGAAATCGTATCATCTAACAATAAGACGCCGCCCAAGGGTTTTTAATGCTGACGAATCTCAGGGTTTATGTAATTCCACAACTCTTTCGAGTCATAATCTTGCGTAAGGTGAGCCCATATATGAGTTGATAAGTGCCATATTCAAGTGCTGACACAACACAAACCCTCACTCACCGCACACGAGCACTTCGAAGAATAACAGCAGTACGAGGAACATTTTCATAGACTTGCTGCGTACCCGTTTCAACCGATGCAATGGCATCAACAACAGCCATACCGTCAATCACTTCTCCAAAACCACAGTATCCCCATCCTTGCAGAGTTTTTGACTGAAAATTCAGAAATGGATTGTCGACCACATTAATGAAAAACTGACTCGTTGCAGAATGTGGATCACTCGTTCTGGCCATAGCCATAACGCCTCGCGTATTGGCCAAACAGTGATCACCTTCGTTTGGTATAGGCGGCAAAGGGTGAGGTTTTTCCTCCAAGTTTGATAATAAGCCCCCACCTTGTATCATAAAGCCATGAATGACACGGTGAAAAATCGTGTTATCATAAAACCCAGAATGAACATAATATAAAAAATTCTTTGTTGTTACCGGCGTGTTATCCGTGAGCTTCACTGTGATTTGACCAAAATTTGTATCCATGACCACCACTGTCGGGGAGGTGGTGGCAATCGCAGAAGTTGTTGACACAGCACTCACAAGCGCACAAAAACTGGCAAGGTATAAACGATGCTTAAGACATATTTTCACAATAGTCACCCATCCGCACGCATATGATCAATCACTGCTCGGCCAAACTCAGAACAACTAAGTAAGGTAGCACCTTCCATCAACCGCTCTAGATCATAGGTCACCGTTTTTGCTTGAATGACACCGCTGACTCCTTTAACAATTAAATCAGCCGCTTCAACCCAACCTAAATAACGTAGCATCATTTCCGCCGATAAAATCAGCGATCCAGGGTTAACTTTATCTTGACCTGCATATTTAGGCGCTGTGCCATGTGTCGCCTCGAATAAAGCAACATCCTCACCAATGTTTGCTCCTGGGGCAATACCAATACCGCCGACTTGAGCAGCCAGTGCATCAGAAATATAATCACCATTAAATTAAGCGTTGCTATCACCGAATAATCGTCTGGACGCAACAAAATTTGTTGCAAAAATGCATCCGCAATAACGTCTTTAATCATAATCGGCTGGCCTGTTTTAGGATGATTGAAGGTCATCCAAGGGCCGCCATTATAAGGCGTCGCACCAAAAGTATCCCGCGCAACAGCATAACCCCAATCCTTGAAAGCACCTTCGGTAAATTTCATAATATTACCTTTATGAACCAACGTAACAGAATCACGCTGATGATCAATCGCGTATTGAATCGCACGTTTGACCAGACGCTCGCTACCTTCCTTTGAGACCGGTTTAATACCGATACCACAATGCTGAGAAAAACGAATTTTTTTTACGCCCATCTCCTCTTGCAAAAAATGAATCACTTTTTGTGCTTCCGCGCTATCTGCAACCCACTCAATCCCTGCATAAATATCTTCAGAGTTTTCACGGAAAATAACCATATCTGTTTTCCACGGCTCTTTCACTGGACTCGGCGTACCCGTGTAATAACGCACGGGGCGCAAACAAATATACAAATCTAAGACTTGACGAAAAGCAACATTTAACGAGCGAATACCGCCACTCACCGGTGTCGTTAATGGACCTTTAATCGCTACTTTATAGTCGCGTATCACGTTTAACGTTTCTTCCGGCAACCAAGTATCATGACCATACACTTTAAGTGCTTTTTCTCCGGCATAAACTTCCATCCAAGCAATCGATCGGCTACCTTCATATGCCTGCTTCACCGCGGCATCAACAACCGTTTTCATGACTGGCGTAATATCAACACCAGTTCCATCCCCTTCAATGTAGGGGATAATCGGGCAGTCTGGAACATGCAATCCATTGCTGGCTTTAGTAATCGCCTGCCCATGAGTGGGAATAGAAATTTTAGTCATTTAAATCTCCCTATATAACAATTGTTAAAGAATATAATCATATTTTAGCGTCGCATAATGCTCTGCGCTGTAGCGTAGAAATTCCCTTTCTTCGTCGGTCAAAAGACGTACTTTTTTTACTGGCGAACCGAGATATAAGTAGCCCGATTCCAACCGTTTGTTCGGTGGCACAAGACTACCCGCGCCGACCATACTATACGACTCAATATGCGCGTTGTCTAATATTAGCGTCTGCATGCCGATTAAACAAACATCGTCGATCACACATCCATGAAGAATAGCCGCATGACCAATCGTGACATAATCGCCAACCACAAGTTCAGCTCCTTTGTGACTATCACGATCATGTGTTACATGCAAAACTGCATTATCCTGAATATTGGTATATCGACCAATACGGATGTTATTAACATCGCCACGAATAACGGCACCAGGCCACACAGAAGAATGCGCGCCCAACTCAACAGCACCAATCACAACCGCATCTTGATCAACATAGACTTGATCGCTTAAGGTAGGATAAATATTCTTATAGCTTCTTATTGACATGCTGACTTCCGAAATGCTAGGAATGACTTTTTTCCAAAAGCACTATTCTTCGCTTTAATTGATAAATAGTTAATTTTTTACGCAACACCCATAAGGTTGTCAACAATAGTGACATTATTGCGCCTAAAGCAAAGGAAATAATAACGAGAAAAGAGACCGGCAATGTGGCGCTACCAATAAAATAATTAATATCTACGTCGGTTGCATTCAACAAAGAAAAGCTCACGCCTGAAATGACAACAAAAAGAGCGGTAACGTAGCGTAGAATTTTCATCATTTAAACACTTGCCCCAACGGATGCTAGGGCAAGTCCAGATAGTTTACGATCAATCAGATTGACGCTGATCAATATGTTCTTTTAATAAGTCACCAAAAGTTGACTTCATTGAATCATCTACCTTAGCTTTCGTGTATTTTTGAACAATTTTTGCTTGTTCTTCTGACTCTTTCGCTCTGATAGATAACACAACAGATTTTGCTTTACGGTCAAATGACAGAATTTTGGCTTCTAGCTCGTCATCGACGTTACAGAAGAGGGTCGCATCCGCAATTTTCTCGACACTCAATTCATTAACCGCAATAGTCCCGACGATCTCTGACCCCAAGTTTAGAGAAACCTGCGTCGGATTGACACTGCTTACTTTCCCTGTGATCAATGAACCTTTTGGATGCTGGGTCATAAAACCGCCCCATGGATCATCAGCTAATTGTTTAATCCCCAAAGAAATACGCTCTCTTTCTGAATCAACGGCTAAAATCAAAGCCTCTACTTTATCGCCTTTTTTGTATTGGCTGTTGATCGCCTCTAAGTCCTCATCCCAACTAATATCAGATAAATGAACTAAGCCATCAATGTTACCCTCTAAGCCAATGAAAAGCCCAAAGTCGGTCACTGATTTAATATTACCAGTCACTTTATCGCCTTTCACATATTTTTGAGCAAAGGCTTGCCATGGATTGTTCACACACTGTTTAACACCCAAAGAAATACGACGACGAGAGGCATCAATATCTAACACCATGACATCAATGACATCACCTAATTGAACAATTTTGCTCGGATGAATATTTTTATTTGTCCAATCCATTTCAGACACATGAACCAACCCTTCTATTCCATCTTCAATCTCAATAAAACAGCCATAATCAGCGATATTAGTCACTTTTCCAGAAATACGAGTGCCCACAGGATAACGCTGAATCAAGCTCTTCCATGGGTCTTCATCCAACTGTTTTAATCCTAATGAAACACGGCTTTTCTCTTTATCAAATTTTAAGACGATCACATCAATTTCATCACCAATAGCGACAACTTCACTCGGATGCTTCACGCGTTTCCACGCCATATCCGTGATATGCAACAAACCATCAATGCCACCTAAATCAACAAACGCCCCGTAATCCGTAAGATTTTTAACGATACCTTTAACAATTTTCCCTTCTTCCAAGGTATCAAGCAATAATTCTCGATCAGATGTTGACGCTTCTTCAATGACGGCTCGTCTTGAAACAACAATATTATTGCGTTTTGCATCAATTTTAATTACTTTAACGTCAATATCACGCCCTTCCAAATAAGAAGTGTCTCGTGTAGGACGAACATCGATCAAAGAACCTGGTAAGAAAGCACGAATTGAGTTGATTTCAACCGTAAATCCACCTTTAACTTTACCACTGACAAAGCCGATAATCGTGGTTGAATCTGTATATGCACGTTCCAGCTGCCGCCAAACCTCTGCGCGTTTTGCCTTTTCACGCGACAATCTTGTTTCACCATTGCCGTTTTCAAATGCTTCTAAAATGACTTCAACTTCATCGCCAATTTTAACCTCACACTCACCTTGAGCATTTTTAAACTGTTCGATAGGAATGACGCTTTCAGATTTCAATCCTGCATTAACGATCACATGGTCATTCGTAATGTCAATAACATCACCAACGACTAACGTACCAGGAATCATGGAAAAAGATTTTAGGCTTTCTTCAAATAATTGGGAAAATTCAGTATTACTCATAAATAAAAAGGACTCGTTAAATGTTAATCATCAATGCTTAAACAAGGGAGGTTTAAACATTACCTACGTCTAAATGCCGATAAACATAGCTCATTACCTTTTCAAAAACTTGCGTTTTATTAAGAAAACTCGTGTCTATGGTTACCGCACCTTCAGGGATGATAAGGGGCGCAATCAATCGGGAACTATCCTGTTGATCTCGCTTTTTTATATCCTCGAGAAGATCCACGAATGTAACATTTATCCCACGATCTTTCAACTGGCGCTCTCGTCGGCGCGCTCTAACTTCTGGAGCCGCATCTAAATAAAATTTCAAGCAAGCAGAAGGAAAAACCACACTCCCCATATCTCGACCATCTGTCACCAAACCTGGTGCTTGTGCAAATGCACGCTGACGCTCCAATAAAGCTTCGCGCACACTAGAAATGGCCGAAACTTTCGAGGCTAACAAACCAATACTTTCATCACGAATCGCGTCGGTAACATCATGGCCGTCTAAATAAATGCGTTGTTTAGCAAAACGTATGTGTAACTCTTTTGCCATTTTCGCCCACTGGTCCGGCGAGGCATTAAGCACTTGACCATTCTGGACGATGGTTAAGGCTAACAACCGATAAATCGCCCCGCTATCAAGAAAATGCCAACCCAGGGTTTCTGCCAATTCGCCAGCCACCGTACCTTTACCAACACCACTCGGTCCGTCAATGGTAATAACCGGCGTTTTCTCTTTAGATAAACATGTATTACGCATCAAATGTTAATCATTTTCAACGAGATCATTAAAAGAATTTTCTGGGTCGTCTTCAATCCTTCCGCAAGCAACGAGGGTTTCCCCGCTTTGCACATTAATCAATCGAACCCCTTGTGTCGCACGACCGACTTTAGAAATTTCGTGCACACGGGTACGAACAAGCGTCCCTTTATCACTCACGAGCATGACTTGATCCTCTGGACTCACCAATAGGGCTGTCACCACTAAACCATTTCTATCGTTTACTTTAATAGAAGTGACCCCCTGTCCGCCACGATGAATACGACTAAATTCATCGAGAGACGTACGCTTGCCAAACCCACGCTCGGTTGCTGTTAAGACATCTTTAGTTGGGTCAGCGACTAACATGGCCACCACTTTTTGATTCGCTTGCAACTTAATCCCTCGAACACCACTCGCCTGTCGGCCCATACAACGGACATCCGACTCATGAAAACGAATCGCTCGACCGGCATCGGTGAACAACATAATATCATCGTCTCCACGCGTTAATTCTGCGCCAACGAGATAATCGCCTTCCGCTAAATCGATCGCAATAATCCCATTGGCGCGTGGGCGTGAGAAATCGGCCAAGGCAACTTTTTTGATGATGCCCCGAGAAGTGGTTAATACAACGTAAGCCGTTTGAGTAAAATCACGTAATGCTAATACGGCATTAATTCGTTCATCGTCCATCAACGGCAACAAATTATTGAAGGGTCTCCCTCGTGCCGCTGGGCCAGCATCAGGAAACTGATATCCTTTCAACCAATACAAGCGACCATTATTCGAAAAACACAGCAACATATCATGCGTGTTAACAATCATCAGTTGATCAATAAAATCTTCTTCTTTCACATCAGCAGAAGATTTTCCACGCCCACCACGCTTTTGAGCACGGTAATTGTCGAGCGATTGACGCTTCACGTAACCTTGTTGTGAGACCATAATGACGACGGCCTCATCGGCAATTAAATCTTCTGTCGTCAAATCTAACTGGGACTCTATAATTTCTGTTTTACGAGCATCACCAAATTGTTCTTTAATTTCGCGAAGTTCTTGCTTGATCACATTCATCAACAGAACGGGGCTTTCGAGAATGTCGCGCAAAGATCTTATCGTGATTAAAATCTGGTCATATTCTTCGATAATTTTCTCTTGCTCCAAACCGGTCAACTTATGCAAGCGCAAATCCAAAATGGCTTGCACTTGAATCTCAGATAGCTGATATAACCCGTCGATGAGCGCAGTATCCATACCGGCACGATCGAGCATAGAGATAATCTGTTTCGGGTTCCACCGCTTTTGAAGCAATCCTATTTTTGCCGCTTGAGGATTCTCTGCTTTTTTGATCAATTCAATGACGTCATCAATATTCATGAGCGCAACACCAAGACCTTCCAACAGGTGCGCACGGTCTTTAGCCTTATTCAACTCGCATAGGGTACGACGCGTAACGACTTCCTGCCGATGCCTGATGAACGCCTCTAACACTTCTTTTAACGTTAACACACGCGGCTGGCCATTGACGAGAGCCACCATATTTATCCCAAACACGGTTTGTAACTGTGTCATCGAATAAAGATTGTTTAAAATAACATCGCCTGATTCACCCCGTTTAAGCTCAATAACTATCCGCATACCATCTTTATCGGATTCATCTCGCAGCGCACTAATACCTTCAATCCGCTTCTCTTTCACTAACTCAGCAATTTTTTCAATTTGGTTGGCTTTATTGACCTGATATGGAATTTCACGAACAATAATGGTTTCACGGTTAGTTGACTCGTCACGTTGAATTTCCGCTCGCGCACGCAAATAAATTTTCCCTTTTCCGGTGCGATACGCTTGAACAATCCCTGCCCGACCATTAATAATCCCCGAGGTTGGGAAATCTGGCCCAGGAATATACTGGATTAAATCATCAACGTCTAAAGAAGGATCATCAATTAACGCAATCGTTCCGTCAATAATCTCAGATAAATTATGGGGCGGAATATTCGTTGCCATCCCAACCGCAATACCCGCAGAACCGTTAATCAGTAAATTCGGAATACGTGTTGGAAATACTTCGGGAACGGTTTCTGTCTCATCATAGTTAGGAATAAAATTAACCGTTTCTTTTTCAAGATCCGCTAACAATTGATGGGTTAAACGCGACATTCTGACTTCGGTATACCGCATCGCTGCCGGTGAATCACCATCAACAGATCCAAAATTTCCTTGACCATCCACTAAAACATAGCGCAAGGAAAACTTTTGGGCCATCCGAACCAATGTATCATAAACTGCGCCATCACCATGAGGGTGATATTTACCGACAACATCCCCGACAATACGAGCGGATTTTTTATAGGGTTTATTCCAAGCGTTGCTCAACTCATGCATGGCATATAAAACTCGACGATGCACCGGTTTCAAACCGTCGCGCACATCCGGCAACGCACGGCCAACAATAACACTCATCGCATAATCAAGATACGACTGACGCAACTCATCTTCGATATTAACTGCAATAATCTCACTACCTAACATCACTTTACCCTTTTAATACATTTAAAATATTCGCTTGAATCTCTTCAATCTTCCCCAAACCAGAAAGAAAAGCAATCTTTGTTTTGCCTTGTTCCGCTTGTTTTCTATAAAAGTCAATCAATGGAGCCGTTTGCCGTTGATAAACATCCAAGCGATGACGAACGACGTCTTCGTTATCATCAGAACGTTGAACTAAGTCTTCACCCGTCAGATCATCTTTACCCACAACCTTCGGTGGCTGATGAATGAGATGATAGGTACGGCCAGAAGCGGGATGAAAACGACGCCCCGTCAAACGTATGACAATCTCTTCCAAAGGTGCGTCTAGAACAATCACATGGTCTAAAGAAACTCCCATTGCCTCTAATGCTTTGGCTTGGGGAATGGTACGAGGAAAGCCATCTAATAAAAACCCCGACTGACAATCAGCGTCATCTAAACGATTTTTCACCAAAGAACAGACGAGCTCATCAGGAACAAGCTCGCCACGGTCAGAATAACTTTTAGCCAACAGCCCTAATGTAGATTCTGACTGAATGGCTGCACGAAAGATATTCCCTGTTGAAATCTGAGGAATATGAAATGCGTCGCAGATAAATTGAGCTTGCGTGCCTTTTCCAACACCTGGACTACCTAAAAGCATAACTCGCACAGATACCACCTAATTTAGTGATCATTAAAAGAAGGCGTCGATTTTAGCAGATTCTCATTTTTTTTCGATAGACATTGCGAATAAGAAAACACTAATAAATATCACAAGCTATTGATGGGTATCTTAATATATTGAATTCCATTACTCTCTGACGCACTGAAGCGCCCTAGACGCAAATTCGCCTGAATAGACGGCAGGAGCAGCTTAGGAACAGCTTTATTTTGATCCCGTTGATGACGATTCTGAACATAAGATTCTTGAGAGACCGTATCATTAACGAGAATATTCGTCTGCCGCTGCTCTTGAACGGTAATATTACAACGTTTATCCCGCTGAACGGGCGGATAATCATGCCCAACAAAAATATTGGTGTGTGGAGATAAGTTGAGAATACGTTTGATAGAAGAATATAAATCCTCTGCGCTACCACCCGGAAAATCGGTGCGTGCCGTTCCTATATCAGGCATAAAAATAGTATCACCGACAAAGATGTTATCGTCAATCAAATAACTACAACAGGCTGGTGTATGGCCAGGCGTATGCCAAACAGTTATCACAGATTCCCCGAGAAAAAATTGTTGTTTGTCGTCAAACAAGCAATCAAACTGAGATCCATCTAAAGGCGTATCATCACTGGTATTAAAAACAGGAACCCAGTACTCAAGCACTGTTGTGATTTTTTTGCCAATACCAACAAAACCACCGAGCTTTTCTTTAATATATGACGCTGCCGTGATGTGATCTGCATGAATATGCGTTTCTAATATCCACTGCAACGTCAATTGCTGCGCTGTAATATAGGCAATCACTTCATCAGCAGCGTGCGTCGTCATACGGCCAGCATATTGATCGTAATTCAACACAGGATCAATCACTGCGGCGACTTTTCCCTTAACATCAGAAACGACATAGGTAAAGGTCGCGGTCTCTTGATCAAAAAAAGGTTTAATCTCAATACTCATATCTTTTAGTTCCTGTCACGGCGTTATTGATTCCATGGCATTTTTGCCAATAACTTAGCCATACCACACCAACCCGTGATGCCTGCAAACATCAAACCTAAGCCAACAAATCCAGACAAAAGACAAAACCAAGGGTTAAATAAAAAGCTCAACATCACTCCACTGAAAGCCAGAAATCCGGCCACTAGCTGTGTTTGTTGATCGAGCGGAAGCACCGAATTTTTTGCACGTTCCACAGGGAAGCCTGCTTGCTCCCATGCAGAAATACCCCCTTCTAAAGAACAAACATCTATCTGAGGGTTTTCTTGCCGCAATCGCCGACAAGCCTCTAGGCTTCTTTTCCCTGAACGACAATGGATAACTATAGGCTGCGCTGTTGAGGGAATTTTCTTGAGGCAACATTCGCTTAAAGGAATAGAGTGAGCCCCTTCAATGCGTTCCGAGCGATGCTCTGCAGGTTCACGCACATCAACCAACACAACGGCTTGTTCATCAAGACGCTGTTTCAATTCATTGACAGAAATAGTCTTCATTTTATACTCCTGTGACGTTAATTCGATAATTTTCCATGACATTGCTTAAACTTCCTGCCTGAACCACAAGGACAAGGAGAATTTCGATTCGACGTATACGTTGTCGTCATATCGTCTAACATCGCCTTATTTTCAGCATCATCAAGAGCCGGCGGTACACTCACCGTAACATTTAAAAGCAATACAATCACTTGTCGTTTAATATGCATCAACATGCGAGAAAATAATACAAAGGCTTCTCGCTTATATTCCTGCTTTGGGTCTTTTTGGGCATAACTACGTAAATGAATCCCTTGACGCAGATAATCCATGGCGGCTAAATGTTCTTTCCAATGCGTGTCAATCACTTGAAGCATAAGTGTTTTTTGAAAAGCGCAGAGAGCGCTAGGCGCAAGAGACACACTTTTTTCGGCTAACACCTTCTGAACCGCAATTTGAATTTTTTGGACAATCTCTTCACGCGTAGCACCGAGATTATCCCCCTCAACAGCCGTCAGACAGACAGTCGTCGAGAATTCGTTCAGCAAACAACTTTCTAAGGCCTTAATATTCCACTGATCTTCAAACGAATTTTCAGGTATATACTCTGCAATAAGGTCATTAATAACATCTTCACGCATATGTTCAATGTGCTGAGTCAAGTCGTGTTGACTCATCAATTCGGTACGCTGTTGATAAATGACTTGACGTTGGTCGTTGGCGACATCATCGTATTGCAGCAATTGTTTACGGATATCAAAGTTATGCGCTTCCACTTTTCTCTGAGCGTTTTCAATACAACGAGTAAGCAAACTGGACTCCAAGGCCGTTCCCTTTTCAACGCCAATACGCGTCATTAACGACTTCACTCGGCCGCCAGCAAAAATACGAAGCAGCGCATCATCTAAGCATAAATAAAACTTAGACGCTCCCGGGTCACCTTGTCGTCCACATCGACCACGCAACTGATTATCAATTCGTCGTGACTCATGTCGCTCTGTTCCGATAACATACAACCCGCCGGCGGTTAACACTTCTTGCTGTACGTTTACGTCCAATTTTCGAACAATTCGTGTTTTTTTTCTTCTGTCGAGTCACTCAAATGCGCCAGTTCTTTTTCAATATTCCCACCTAAAACAATATCGGTGCCACGGCCTGCCATATTCGTCGCAATCGTCACTCGCCCAGGCCGCCCAGCTTCAGCAATAATTTCGGCTTCTTTTTCATGAAACTTTGCGTTCAATACATTATGCGGAATATTTTTTTGCGTGAGTAATCGAGACAAAAATTCAGACACTTCGATAGACACCGTCCCAACCAACACAGGCTGCCCTTTTTCTCGTGCACGTTGAATATCTGCAACAATCGCTTCAAATTTTTCATCTGCTGTCATATAGACCACATCAGGAAAATCTTTGCGTGCAATAGGACGATTTGTCGGGATGACGACAACTTCTAATCCATAAATTTGGTGCAACTCGTAGGCTTCCGTATCTGCTGTGCCCGTCATCCCACCAACTTTATGGTAAAGACGAAAGAAGTTTTGAAAAGTAATAGAGGCTAGGGTTTGATTTTCATGCTGAATATTGACATTTTCTTTCGCCTCTATCGCTTGGTGCAACCCGTCTGACCAACGACGACCTGGCATGGTTCGGCCCGTATGTTCATCGACAATCACAATTTCACCCTTTTGGACAATATAATCAATATTGGCTTGATATAACGAATGGGCGCGTAGTGCCGCATGCAAATGATGGATCAATAAAATATTTCCCGCATCATACAGACTATCGTTTTCTTTCAGCAGACCTGCTTCTTGCATTAAATGTTCAGCGGTCGTATGGCCATCCTCCGATAAAAAAACTTGCTTATTTTTTTCATCAACATAAAAATCACCCGTTGCATCTTTTTCAACTTGACGCGAAAATTTCGGCACTAACTGATTAATCGCGATATACAAACTAGAACTATCTTCTGCTGTACCAGAAATAATTAAGGGAGTTCTCGCCTCATCAATTAAGATTGAATCGACTTCATCCACGATGGCATAATGCAATGAACCCTGCACACGATCATCGACACTAAATGCCATATTATCGCGCAAATAATCAAAACCATATTCATTGTTTGTTCCATACACAATATCTGCGGCATACGCTTGTTTTTTTTCAGCATGAGGCATGTTGGGCAGTATAACTCCAACCTGTAAGCCCAAAAAAGTATACAAGGGCAACATCCACTCTGCATCACGTTTTGCCAAGTAATCATTGACCGTGACCACATGCACTGAATGACCCGACAATGCATTTAAATACGCCGGTAATGTGGAGACTAATGTTTTTCCTTCGCCTGTCCCCATTTCAGCGACTTTGCCTTCGTGCAGCGCCATACCCCCGATCAACTGCACATCAAAATGTCGCATCTTTAACGTACGCTCACTCGCTTCTCGAACAACAGCAAACGCTTCTGGCAATAATTGATCTAAGGTTTCGCCGGCATTATACCGACCTTTGAACTCAAGCGTTTTTTGGGCCAACTCTACATCAGATAACATGTTATAAACACTACTCAGTTGATTAATTTTAACCACCTGTCGATAATATTTTTTAAGTAATCGCTGATTACGACTACCAAATACTTGACTGATCAATCTAGAAACCAAGGCTAACATCTGACTCACTTACATTTAACACTGACTTTTAGTATACTGAGTACATATTATTTAGTCGATATGATTTACAGGTAAACGTGCATAAAATCTCAGACATTATGATACATTCACCGAATCGCTTAGCTAAAATGATCGCGGATCACGACCATATTGCTCACATAAAAAAAGCCATGGCGTCTATCGAATTTATTTCAAAACAATCCCGAACACTATCGTGTGCTAAAATTTTCACAAGGTATTGTATATTTGAGCGTCTCAACCTCTGCCTTCGCGACACAACTGCGATATCAGTCAACAAGGATATTGGAAAAATTAAAAAACAGTATCATCAACGTCACCTTTCACGCCATTCAGTGCAAAGTCTCTTTACCCACGCCCGACCTCAAAACTACTATCATGATAAAAAAAAATCGCACTAAAAAAATTAGCCTAAAAAGTCAACAAAGGCTAGTCAGGCTCTCAAAAGAAATAGGATCCCCCAGCTTAAGGGAAGCCTTACGACGATTAAGCGCTACTGCGCTAAAGTCAGGTTAAAATGTGACGTGCGATAAAACCCTCTGCTAACTCTTCGTCATCCGCCTCATGCTATATTAAACATTTGTCACTATCGCCATCGTTAGACGAGAAATACAGTTTATTTTATTTTTCTCATTGTACATTTTAATTTCCCACACCTGAGAACGCTGACCAAGGTGAATAGGACGCGCAATACCCGTCACCCTTTCACCGAAAGGCACTGGACGAATATGACTTGCGCTAATTTCTTGACCAACTGCTCGATACAACGCCGCATTAACAACACAATTAGCCGCAACACTTCCCACTGTTTCCGCTAAAACACAAGACGCTCCGCCATGTAAAATCCCCATATACTGTTGTGTTTTTTCCGAAACGGACATAACCGCCGTCAAATAATCACTGCCAATATCCGTGAACTGAATGCCTAAATGATCAACGAGCGTGTGGCGATTGCGACTCTCCAAATCATCGAGAGAAATCGGTTTGAACCAAATTGACATGATTAAGCTCCATACTGTTGCTGGTATAAGTTTTTTAACTGATCACGCAATCTCGCCGCTTCTTCAAACTCGAGATTTTTAGCATGCGTGTACATACGTTTTTCAAGCTCTGTTATTTTCTTCTTTAATAAGGCAGGCGAGAGAACTTGATATTCAGTGGCGTCTTGAGAAGCAGAATATTTTTTTCTCTCTTGTGACGCTTTTTTACTCGAGACACCATCCATAATATCATAAATTTTCTTCTCAATACTTTTAGGAATAATCCCATGCCGCTCATTATGCGCGACTTGTTTTTCTCGTCGGCGACTCGTTTCATCCATAGCGCGCTGCATGGAACCGGTGATCTTATCGGCATACAAGATTGCCTTGCCTCGAACATGCCTAGCCGCACGCCCAATCGTTTGAATCAAAGACCGTTCAGAACGTAAAAAACCTTCTTTGTCAGCATCCAAAATAGCCACCAATGATACTTCTGGCATATCCAAACCTTCGCGCAACAAGTTAATACCCACTAAGACATCAAACACGCCTAAACGCAAATCACGAATAATTTCAACACGTTCAACTGTGTCAATATCAGAATGCAAATAACGCACTTTAACCCCATGATCCGCAAGATACTCCGTCAAATCTTCTGCCAAGCGTTTCGTCAATGTCGTGACTAAGATACGGTCTCCCCATTGAATACGTTGATTAATTTCAGATAAGACATCATCCACTTGAGTCGCCACCGGCCGAACTTCAACGTCTGGATCAATCAAACCAGTCGGACGAACAATCTGTTCCACGACTTGTGCCGCATGTTTTTCTTCATAGTCCGCAGGAGTCGCAGACACAAAAATAGCCTGGGGCATTAATCGTTCAAACTCATCAAAACGCAAGGGACGATTATCTAAAGCAGACGGTAAACGAAAACCAAATTCAACCAACGTTTCTTTGCGAGATCGATCTCCTTTGTACATACCCCCTATCTGCGGAATCGTGACATGGGATTCATCAATAATCATTAAAGCATTATTAGGCAGATAATCAATTAATGTCGGCGGAGGTTCTCCAACATCTCGACCCGACAAATAACGGGAATAATTTTCAATACCAGAGCAATAACCGACCTCTAGCATCATTTCCATATCAAAACGGGTACGCTCTTCTAATCGCTGTGCTTCAACGAGCTTATTTAGATCTCGTAGTTGATCTACTCTCTCTTTTAACTCTATTTTAATGCGCTCAATAGTTTCCAACACCGTTTGTCGTGGCGTAACATAATGAGACTTAGGAAAAATAGTGATGCGTGGAATTTTCCTAAGCATTTCTCCCGTTAGGGGGTCAAACAAGTGTAACGATTCAATCACATCATCAAACAAACTAACACGGACCGCTTCTTTATCAGACTCTGCTGGGAAAATGTCAACGACATCACCACGAACACGAAAAGTTGCACGGCGAAAGTCAGTATCATTACGGGTATATTGCAACTCCGCTAAACGTCGGAGTAATTTTGACAGGCCCATTTTCTCATCACGATCCAAATGCAACACCATTTTCAAATATGATTCTGGGTCTCCTAAACCGTATATCGCGGATACTGTCGCCACAACAATAACATCTTTTCTTTCCATCAGCGCTTTTGTTGCTGATAAACGCATCTGCTCAATATGTTCATTAATGGAAGCATCTTTTTCAATAAACGTATCTGACGCCGGGACATAGGCTTCTGGCTGATAGTAATCATAATACGACACGAAATACTCTACCGCGTTATGAGGGAAAAATGCCTTCATTTCACCATAGAGTTGTGCCGCTAACGTTTTATTAGGCGCCATAATAATCGTGGGACGCTGAACATGTTGAATAACATGCGCAATCGAAAATGTTTTTCCAGATCCGGTCACGCCCAACAACGTTTGATACATCAGCCCCTCATCCAAGCCTTGAACTAATCGAGCAATCGCCGCCGGCTGGTCTCCCGACGGATGAAATGAAGAAGAAAGTGTAAATAATGATGACATACTCAATATGACTCCATAGATCCTTGAACATAACCAGAATGAAAACGAAATACACTATCCTCGCCTTGAATATAGCTCGACTCAAGCTCCGTAAACAGTTGAATACGTGAGTGAATGTCTTCATTCGCATACATTCGTGCCAGCGTCAGGTAGTCGTTAAAATGTCGGCTTTCGGATGCGAGTAATGAGCTATAAAAATACGCAAGTTCTCTGTCTAAGTGAGGGATCAATGCACTAAATCGCTCGCAGGATCTCGCTTCAATAATCGCACCAATGATTAATTCATCGACTAAACGAGCCGGTTGATGAGCGCGAATATGTGAGCGCATAGCCTGTACATAACCGGAAGGAATAATATTTTTATACGCAATTCCTCGATGCCGCAATATCTCTAACACCATTTCAAAATGCTTGAGTTCTTCACGCGCTAACCGAGACATTTTTTTAAGCAATGCATCGCGCTCAGGATAACGATGCATTAAACTGACCGCAGAAGAAGCCGCTTTTTTCTCACATAATGCGTGGTCAATCAATAAAATGTCTTGTTGTTTTAACGCATTATTGAGCCATAAAATCGGCGTTGACGACAGCAGGAAGTTCTGTATAGCTTGCATTTTTTCCTGTAATAACAAGGGGAGAATCATTATGGCTATCCTTAAACGAACTTAACACTGGCGTCAAATATTGAAGCACAACCGAACTTTTCCAAGCGGTTGATTGCTGCAGACCAGTTTTGGCGGTATTAAACGCATAAAGAATTAATAACAACATCAACGAACTCGCAAACACCCCAAGAACAAATCCTCCTATTTTATTAAATAGCGTAAAAGGATTCACTTTAAAAATACTATTTAACAAAAATCGTGCGATAAAATTAATAACGCAACACCCAACGAAAACGCCAACAAGAGAGAACCAATGCGCAACGTCTTCTGTCATATAGTGCGACAAAAAACCATGTTCGATATCCGATGAAAAAAGATAAAAAAATACAAGCCCCACAGACCAAACAAATGCCGAAAACAACTGCACCCAAAAGCCTCGCAGTAAACCAATACAGCCAAAAAACAAAATAAATGCAACAATAATATAATCGTACAAAGTCAATAAATCTAACATAAGTCCATCCTAGTTTAGTTGTTCATCAATCGTCATGTCGTATGATTTCAGTATACCCGTCATATTTAATTTTTTTTGTATGATGGCTAACGCATCAATGGCTGCTTGGTGTTCCAAAAATGGTCCCGCAACAACTCGATAGACAGGCGCTCCTTGCAAAGAAGTCGGCGATATAAAAGCATCAAATCCTTCACTTTGAAGCTGTTTTAAAACACTTTTTGCAGAATCGTGCTTACGAACAGTCACCACTTGCACCGTCCATGCCAAGGTGGTGATAGCCTGTTGAGGCGACGGGATATCCTCGGTACGCTGATCTATGAGCGTTTCTGTTGATTGAACTTTTGGCGCATTATCCGGGGTCATGTCTTTGGGGTCGAGTAATTCAATCGGTGGAGAACGAAAAACATGTAAATGATGCTTTCCGGAATGAAAACCGTTCAAAAAATACTGACCAATAATCACCAAAATTGCCAAAAGAACAACAAATCCAATCATTCTATGTTTACTCATGGTGCCCAGCCTTTTTTTTCATTAAGGTCGCCACTAAGCGAGCAATCACGGCACGTAAATCTTGACGAGGTACAATCATATCAATCGCACCATGTTCTAACAAAAACTCACTACGCTGAAAACCAGAGGGTAATTTTTCACGCACGGTTTGCTCAATAACCCGAGGACCCGCAAATCCAATTAACGCTCGCGGCTCAGCAATAATAACATCACCTAACATCGCTAAACTAGCAGAAACCCCGCCCATCGTGGGATGCGTTAATACCGAAATAAAAGGCAAGCGCATCTCATGAAGACGCGTTAATGCGGCACTCGTTTTTGCCATTTGGAACAAAGAAATAAGCCCCTCTTGCATACGAGCCCCTCCGCTCGCCGCAAAACATACAAAAGCAGAATGACTTTGCAAACACTGGTTAACACCTTGGACAAATTTTTCGCCTAAACCAGAGCCCATCGAGCCTCCAATAAAATCAAACTCAAAAGCACACGCAACAACCGGCAATCCCTTTAGCTGTCCCTGCATCGTCACCGCCGCCTCCTGTTCATTAGTTTGTTTTTGTGCAGCAGCAATACGCTCTTTGTATTTCTTAGAATCTTTAAATTTCAACCAATCCGTTGCCGTGACATCAGCGGCAATCTCAATAACAGAACCTTCATCAAAAAAACGCAATAAGCGCTGACGTGCAGAAAATGGCATATGATGACTACACTTTGGACAAACGTGTAATGACTGTTCTAATTCTTTTGCATAGAGTACCGCCGTACAGTGCCCACAACGGGACCAAACACCTTCAGGAACACCCCGTTTATCGACTGTTGAAGAAGATTCAGTGCGAATTTTTGAAGGCAATAAATGCTTTAACCAACTCATGTTTCCTCTATGTGTATCAGCAAAGGCTCGCAGTATATCATTATTTCCATAAAAACGGCATGGGTGGAAAAATATACGGTGAGGGATAAATAACATCCGTTAAATACAGGCCTGAAGCAGGCGCCATCGGCCCTGCACAGCGACGGTCTCGCGATAATAGAACGGTGGACAACCAATCTGGCGCTTTCTTTTTTCGGCCCACTTCCAACAAACTTCCGACGATATTACGCACCATATGGTGTAAAATGCATTGGCGTGACATCGAATAATCAGGATACTACCGGATTGTCTCAGCGAAATATCATACACAGTCCGAACAGGCGTCTTTGCTTGGCAATCTCGGCCACGAAACGCACTAAAATCATGCTCACCTAATAAATATTGAGCCGCTACTTGCATCGCCTCAAGCTCAAATGAGCAAGCACTATGCATGACTTTATCTCTTAAAAATACCGAAAAAACGTTTTGAATATCAATAATGTAATGATAAATGCGAGCGGTAGCTGAAAAGCGAGCATGAAAATGAGTATCGACAGATTGTGCATACAGGATTCTGACGTCTGGAGGAAGATAAAAATTTGTTCCGTGTATCCATTCACGTGCATCACGCTGTGTTGGTGTTTCAAAGTGGATCACTTGTTTAGAGGCATGAACCCCTGCATCTGTTCTACCGGCACAATGAACTTCTACCGGATGTTTTGCCATGCGCGTTAATGCGGTTTCAATAAATGCTTGAACACCTTCGCTACTCGTTTGCTTTTGCCAGCCGTGATAACGCGTACCGTCATACGCAACACACATCGCTATCTTTTGTGTCACAGTGAACGCTCTCTCTTTAACAATTCAGAAAACATATTCCGAGCATCCAAAATTTGAGAAGGCGTTCCGTGTGTAATCACCGATTTAAGTAAATGCTTTGCTTTGTGATATTCACCAAGCTCTAGGTAGGCTCTTGCCAGATCAAGCTCTGTATCATAGAGATTATCACCAGAAAACTCTGATACCGAAGAAAACGGTGATACTTCTCGCGTTTTCAGCTGAACCGGCGGGCGTTTTAGCAAAGAACGAATACGCTTAATCATCAGTTTCTCAATCCCTTTTTTCTTAAGGCTGGCTTAAAGGAAACAAGTACACTATTCAACCCAGTTATGCACACTTTTGTCAAACCCCGCTCAATATCGATAACTAGAGCAATCTGCTTTAAAAAACATCTTAAAAAAATACGTAAGTTGATGTTTTTTAAAGATATTTAAAATTTTGATAGAAAAGTGTCCACTCACTTTGAAGGTAGCCATTATCGAAGTTTTAGATATTAATCAAACGATTACCCACATACTTATCCACAGATTATGTGGGTAACTCACAACACAGCACTACAGCTGTTTTTTGCTAGTCAACAACTTTAACATTATTCGCAAATTCACCCCTACCCCCTTTTTCCACGTCATAACTCACGCGCTGTCCTTCAAGCAACTCTTTATAGCCATCTGCTTGAATCTTGGAATAATGCACAAACACCTCTGCGCCTCCATTATCCGGCGTAATGAATCCATAACCCTTAACTTTATTAAAACGTTTTACAACACCAGTTTGCATATCAACTTCCTCTCTTAAATTTTAAAATCAAGCCTCACTAGGCCCACTGATAGTTTCACCCTAAAAGCTACCTTTTGGCAAGTTTTTAATAAGCGGTCAACTGTTTTTATAACGATTCTGAAGAAACGCTAAGCGCAAAATCATACACGCTATTTTTATTCACATGACAGTGCTCAGCCACAATTTTTACCGCGACTTTCAACGGCATATAGGGCAACATCATACGTAGTAACGCTTGAGCACTCAAAAGTTCAGTATCACTGGATAATTCGCTCGGTCCAACGAATACCACAAATTCACCTTTTACGTGCTCAGGCTTTTCTTTTAACCAAGCCAATAACTCCGCACAAGAACCTGTCCGAACTGTTTCAAATATTTTGGTTAATTCTTTAGCTAATCCATAGATCCGTTCCTGCCCCAAAATATCAGAACAATCTGTTAGCATCTCAATAATACGATGAGGAGATTCATAAAAAATCGATGTACCCGTGTAGTGAACAATTTCTTTCAGCACTTTCTGTCTCGCTGCTGATTTTGCAGGTGGAAAACCAAAAAATTGAAATTTTTGCGTCGGCAATCCAACAATACTCAGCGCTGCAATCAGCGCGCAAGGCCCTGGAATAGCGATAACCTCCAGTCCCATTTTTCTGGCCATACTAACTAATAACCAACCAGGATCTGAAATTAATGGCGTACCCGCATCACTAATCAGCGCAAACGACTCTCCCAACATGAGTCGGGATAAAATTTTATCGACATGTGCAGATTCATTAAAGTTATGCAATGCCCATGTTTTTGTCGAAATCTGATAATGCTCTAGCAAGCGAGCACAATGCCTAGTATCCTCGGCTAAAATAAGATCGACACTTTTTAATACGTGAATAGCGCGCAATGTCATATCTTGCAAATTGCCTATTGGCGTAGCAACGATATATAATTTACCTCTATTTACCATCTCGTTTTACCTTTCATGAGCATATTTCACTATTTACGGTGTATCATCATCGCGAGCGCAGGACTGATGCTGGTCGCATGTTTCAACTCTCAAGCCAGTACTGTATCAAAAAAACCTATCGCTATACCAACAGAACTTTATACCTCATTGGCACGAGAGAATGAGCGTGCTGAAAAAGAAGACCTCACTAACGAGATAAGCCAACTTCAAGACATTGATAGACAAATTAACGCAGGTCACTACACGATGGCAGAACAGGCGTTATCAGAATTGCCCACTAACGCCAATACAATGATGCTACAAACAAAATTATCTCTTTTCGCCGGTCAACCTAAGATTGCGCTAAATTGGTTAGACGATCTTGATAAAAAATTACTCGCCATACATGCCTATCAACACCCTTACGTATTAGAACTCACTTCTGAAACACTCTATCGGAATAACAAGCTATTAGGTAGTGCGATTGCAGATATAGAAAATAAAAAAAATCCTATCACGATATGGCACAAATTACTCTCGAGCGAACTCCGTACAGAAAAAAAAGAGACGCATGGACCTCTTGAAAACGAAACCATCGCTTGGATAAATTTAGCTGAACTTGCCAAAGATCATCCTAATGACTTTCCTCAACTCAAATCAGCCGTGCTCAATTGGAAACAACAATACCCAGAACATATGGCCAATCAATTACTCAGCGATATCAATGCTGACGATAGACCCATCCCTCGCTCTATTGCTGTTCTTTTACCTTTGTCTGGTTTACATGCAGATTCTGGAAAATCAGTTCAACAAGGACTACTGGAAGCCTATTATGAGGCTCATGAACGAACCTCTCAATCAATCCTATTTTATGATACAAATTCTGTGCCTATCGATGAGTTATATCCGATCATTAAAGCTCAAGGACATGATCTCATCTTAGGCCCTTTAACGAAGGAAGATACGGAGCGACTATTGAATATAGCCGATAGCTCGCCTGCTATTATTAGTTTGAACTATACGAATCAAAATATTTCCACCCCACACCTACAATTTGGACTTTCTCCTGAAGATGAAGCACGCCAAATCGCTGATCTCGCTTGGCGTCAAGGAAAAAGTGCTGCCATCATTATTAGCCCCAACACTGACAAAGCTAAAAAAATCACCCGTGCGTTTACTCAAGCGTGGATAACTCTAGGCGGAACAATTATCGACCGATACTATTATCAAGACACGGATAAGTTTGCAGCAACCATCGCTAAACTACTAGGAATTACAGACAGTCAATCTCGACAACATAAGCTGCATCAAACATTATTATTGCACGTCAATTCAACACTCTACTCTCGAAAAGATGCGGACATGGTTTTTTTAGTTTCTGACCCCACAATAGCACGACAAGTTGTACCTTTTATCAAATTTTATGCCGGTAACAGCTTACCTGTATTCGCAACGTCTCAAGTAAATAATGGGCATGATGCTATTAACCAAAATAAAGATTTAAATGACCTTTATTTCTGTGACATGACAGCCGCATTTCAAGCGCGAGAAAAAAATCAAAACAAGCTTTACTTTTTGGGCAAAGATGCTTATCTTTTAGCAACACAACAAACGCATTTATCCGCCCTCCCTCACTTCCCACTCACTGGCAATACGGGCCAACTATATTTGAATCCAATGATGCACACCATACAAAGAGAGTTAACTTGTGGTCAGTTTAAAAATGGGCGTGCAACCGCTTTTAACACGACGTGAAAAAGGAAAAACCGTTGAGCAAGCCTGCGCAACCTTTTTAAAAAAACACAATATAACCATCATACGCTCTAATTTTTATTCAAAAATGGGTGAAATTGATCTGATTGGCACAGAAAAAGACATTCTTATTTTTTTTGAAATACGCTATCGCCGGCATAGCGATTATGGCGATGCGATTGAATCCGTCACCGTCGAAAAACAACATCGAATTTATAAAACCGCCCTGATTTTCCTGATGCAAAACTCGAAATTTAAAGATTACCAATACCGATTTGATATTATTGGGACTTACACATACAATGACCAATTAATATTTAATTGGCAGAAAAATGCCTTTCAACCAAGAATGACATTCTAGATTAAAAGTATTGGAGAGTTATGCGTATAATAGAGCGGGTACAGCAACACTTTAGTGATAGTATTGAAACGAAAATCCAAGCATCCGCATCCCTGCCTGCGCTGATTGCCGCCGCTGCTGATGTGATGGTCAATGCTTTATTAAGTGATCATAAAATTTTAAGCTGTGGTAATGGTGGATCGGCATGCGACTCCCAACATTTTTCCTCGGAAATGCTCAATCGCTTTCACACAGAACGACCAAGCCTACCGGCTATTGCCTTAACAACAGATACCGCCACATTAACCGCGATTGCTAACGATTATTCTTACCATGATATTTTTGCCAAACAAATTCGTGGCCTAGGTCAAAAAGGCGACGTATTACTAGCGATTACGACCAGCGGTAACTCTTCCAATGTATTACATGCCGTGCATGCTGCTCACGAAAAACAAATAAGCGTTATTGCATTGACCGGAAAAGATGGGGGAGACATATCCGCTGAATTGAATGAAAGTGACATCGAAATTCGTGTTCCATCATCGGTGACGGCTAGGATACAAGAAGTACACCTCTTAATTATTCATTCTATTTGTGATCTAATAGACTTCACATTATTTGGGCAAGGAAATGATCTATGAAACGTACCGCATTATCCACGATTTTAGCAACAACGTTACTTGGCGTTAGTATGCAAGGTTGCATTTTTGTGGCCGGTGCTGCCGTTGGCGCCGCAACAGCAGGTGCCGTTGTCTTTGATAAACGCACGGCAAAACAAACCGACGATGATAAATATATCACCCAAGAAATTGAAGGCAGGCTCAACGATAATGAAATTATTAGCAAAACGTCTCATATTGAAGTCGTCACCTTCAATCGTGTTGTTTTATTAGTGGGCGATGTTCCAAACGAGGAAATGAAAGCGCAAGTGTCAAGCATAGCCAAATCTGTTCCCAATATCCAAAAGCTTTACAACCAAATTACGATCAGCGGAAAACCATCAGCACTATCCCGTGTTAATGACACCTATATTACCGCTAAAATTAAAACTCAAATGGTCGCTACTGAAGATTTACAATCAACAGAAATTCAAGTCGTTACTGTCGCCGGCACGGTATTCTTATTAGGAAAACTGAGTCAAGAACAAGCGCACGTTGCAACCGACATTGCACAGCATGTTTCAGGGGTCGAAAAAGTCGTTCGCGTTTTTGAATACACTTAATTATCAGCTAAATTTCAATATGTGATGCTAAGCGTATAACCTGATTGCTCGGCAAATGGTAGTGTTCTGCCGCATTTTTTTGTATAGACACAAGAAAAATAAATAACACTTTTCGCCATAACATCATATTTCTATCCCGCGATCGAATCACTAAACGGTCATCACTTAAGAAATAGGACAAGGGTAGACTCAAAAATGAGTATCCATGATGAGCACAATCCGCTAACACTTTTGGCACATTGAAGGTCTCTTTAAAGCCAAATCTAATAATCAATCGGTAACAATTCTCTTCTAAGCAGGTCATTTCCCAACGCCGCGAGCGAGTAATGCGCGGAATGTTTTCTTTAGACAGGGTAAGAAAAACCACATGCTCATGCAACACTTTATTGTGTTTTAAATTATGGATTAACGCACCAGGAACCTTATCGCGAAATTGGCAGAAAAAAATAGCCGTGCCTGATACCCGATGCGGAGAATCTTTTAAAAGCAAATGCAGAAAATCAGACAATTTTTCAGAACAATACGCTTGGCGACGCAACATCACCCTATGACGCCCCTTCTTCCATGTCATCATGGTGATAAAAATCAATAACCCTAACACTAAGGTAAACCAAGCGCCATGGACAATTTTCAACGAACTCGATGCTAAAAATAACCCATCAATGAGCGCGAAAAAAATAACAATACACAACGTCAACCATAACGAAAATCGCCAATAATAACGAATGACAAATGACACCAACAAGGTTGAAATAAACATGGTCCCCGCAACGGAAATACCATAGGCTGCTGCCAAATGCTCAGATGTGCCAAAGGTTAACATCGTCACCAATACAGCAAATAATAAAAGCCAATTAACCGCCGGAATATAAATTTGACCCATCGCCGTATCTGACGTATGCAATACCTGCATACGTGGTAAATAATGTAACTGAATAGCCTGCCATGTCACCGAATAAGCGCCAGAAATGACGGCTTGTGAGGCAATAATGGTCGCCAACGTTGCTAACGCTATCATCGGATACAACATAAAACTGGGACATGCCAAGTAAAAAGGGTTATTGACGGCGGCAGGATGATGCAATAAAAAGGCTCCTTGACCAAAATAATTTAAAATAAGCGCAGGAAAAACCAAAAACCATGCGATGCGTATGGCCGTACGTCCAAAATGCCCAACATCTGCATATAAGGCTTCTGCTCCTGTAAACGCTAATAAAATCGATCCCAAAACAAAAAATGATGAGGCGCCATGAGAACTCAAAAAAATGAACGCGTAATACGGATTGAATGCGGACAAAACTTCCGGATATTGAATAATATTCCAAGCACCGATCACCGCAATAGCTGCAAACCATAGCGAACAAACAACACCAAAATAACGACCGATATACGCCGTCCCGAAACGTTGACAAGCAAATAAAACAACAAGAATAATCACTGAAATCAGCAACGTGTAAGGCTGAAATCCCGTCGAACCAATATTTAAACCTTCAACCGCGGATAACACTGAAATAGCCGGTGTAATAACCGCTTCTCCATAAAATAAAGACGCGCCAATAATACCTAATATAATGACAATTCTGCGTTGATGAGAATCTAATTTGACCAAAGAAGACGCCAAGGCTAACATCGCCATAATACCGCCTTCGCCTTTATTCGTCGCTCGTAAAATCACTGTCATATATTTCAACGTGACGACTAACATTAAAACCCAAAAAATACTCGAACACCCCCCTAAAATGGCTTCCACACTTAACGGAATACCATAACTGGGGTTAAAGGTTTCGCGTAGTGCATAGAGCGGGCTTGTGCCAATATCACCAAAAACAACGCCTAACGCAATAAAAGCGAGCGCCGTTGTCGTGGAAATTTTTTGAGAGTTCAAAGACATCATTTAACCCTAGGACAACGTTGCCGCCAACACTTTCATGACGAGTTCAGGAAAATCTAAACCCGCCACTCGTGTTGACCGAGGAACTAAACTGGAACTCGTATACCCTGGAATCGTATTAATTTCAAATAACCATGGCTTTCCGTGATGATCCATTTTAAAATCAACACGCACCATGCCACGACAATGAGTTGTGCGATAAGCCTCCAAAGCAACACCACTCATATGCTCTCGGATATCCTCCGGCAAATCACACGGGCATGGAAATTGTGTCTCAGAATCTTTATATTTCGCATCATAGTCATAAAACTCACGCTGACTCGATGGAATAATTTCGACAATCGGGAAAATTTCGCCATTAATAATCGGTAACGCAAACTCTCGTCCGTCTACCCATGGTTCAACTAACACCGCCTCTCCCTCTTTTCGAGCAAGATGATAGGCTGCATCAAAATCGCTATACGTCTTTACCTTGCTGACACCAATACTTGATCCTCCTGCTGGAGGTTTTACCGCTAATGGCAGACCTAATTTTTTAATAACAGCGTCTTTCTCGTCCAATGCATGCATGACAACCCAAGGCAATACAGGCAAACTAAGATCATGCCAAATGTGCTTACTAATAATTTTATCCATCGTAATGGCACTCGCCAAGGTACCACATCCGGTAAAAGGAATGTTCATGGTTTTTAGAAATCCTTGAATTTCACCGTTTTCACCCTGACCACCATGCAACACAATATAAGCACGGTCAAAATTTCCTTCTTTTAATTGTGCAAAATTATCCCTAGGGTCCAATGCAAACGCGTCAACACCTTGATCTAACAACGCTTGTAAGACGGCTTTCCCTGATTTTAATGAAACCTCACGCTCTGTATCGCCGCCCAATAATACAGCCACTCGACCCAATTTTTTAACATCGATCATGATATCACCCTCACTTCTTGATGTAACTGAATGCCAAATTTTCTACTCACCGCATTTTTGGCCAACGTGATTAATTCTAGAATATCCGCTGCACTGGCATCATTAACATTCACAATAAAGTTGGCATGTTTTTCGGAAATTTCAGCGCCGCCAACACGTTGCCCTTTTAATCCACACGCTTCAATTAAGGCGGCCGCGTGATAACCAGCAGGATTTTTAAACACTGACCCACAATTGGGTAGGTGAGTAGGTTGCGATCGATGACGCTGGTCTAACATTGTTTTTATTTTTAATAAGGATTCTTCTTTCTTACCTAAACACAATTTAAAATAAGCGCCTAAAAAATACTCGTTATCGGGCAGACTAACATAACGATAACCAATATCAAAAGCCTCTTTTTTATACTGACGCCGTACTCCTTGACGATCGATTGTTTCAACATCCGTCACATAATTCCACGTTTCACCACCATAACAACCGGCATTCATACGTAATGCCCCACCTACAGTCCCCGGAATACCGGCAAGAAATTCTAAACCCTGCAAATGCTGACGCGCGGAAAAACGAGCGAGCTGCCCGCAAGGAACACCCGCTTGTGCGTAAATAATATTTTCGGCAACGATTTCCATGTGATGCAACACCGATCCTTGAGTCACTATGACCAACCCTTTCACGCCACTATCTGAAATTAATACATTACTCCCTAAACCCAGCCAAGTCACTGGCAACGTTTCTGGACAAAGACGCAATGCAATCGAAACATCATCTAAACAAGAAGGAATCAACACTGCCTCACCCGCTCCACCCACTCGCCACGATGTCAATCGTTGCAGTGGATGGTTAAGTAACAAAGAGGTGTTGATATGACTCGTTATAGTCGACCAAGAAAAAGCAGCCGAGGAAGTTGTCACGCGCTCACACTTACCACAAATATCGCGTGTATACTAACGAAAGGGTATTCATATTAATCGGCTCGACATCAACACCATCAAATGACGCACTATTCAAACGAGAAAAATTATATTCTATTCCCAACGCATTTTTGCCACTGATTTGATATTGAAAACCAACACCCGCTGTCCAGCCTTTTTGCCAATCGCTATCACTAAAGGTCGTATCTTGATCTGCTGTATTGACATCAACATCCACTTTTCCTGAAGCATAGCCACCCTTAACATAAAACAACCAGTTTTCGTCAGCAAACCCAATGATGGGTGTTATCGTCGCCATCTGACTGACTTTTGTTTTATAACGATCATCAGAAGCGTTTTCTGAAGAAACATCATCAGACCAAGACCCACTGGTATACGAACCCTCCAGACCCAACACCCACGCACCCCATTGATATTTCCATCCGGCATGAGGCCCCAAAGTCCATCCATTTGGATAAGTCGCAACACCAGAATAAGCACTATCTGATGAGGTTGAAGGTTGTGCTAACTGCCATTGCGTATTCGACCATGTGTAAGAAAGTTGGGGCCCAATATATAGCCCTGACCAATCGGCCATTGCAGCAGAGACTACACCACAGGATAAACATAAAAAAACTACGGATAAACGACTTTTCATCAATAAAATCTCCAAGTAAAGGCGATATGAAACTAGCATATTCATGATCGATTGAAAAGCACAAGCACTATCGAAATTTCTCGGATTTTAAACCTAAAAAATTAATTTTTTCTTTACAGATGAA